>NZ_JAAKEH010000031.1:0-39006 GCF_011039095.1 Desulfovibrio sp. ZJ200
GACGACCGTCTGAACCACCGAACCGTACCCCGTCCACTGCGATGGGTACACGCAAGGGAAAAATGTCCCAAGGATTGATGGAGATGGCGCCATTTTCGTCAACGCCGATGCCCTGGCCCACGCGCACCATGCCCAGCCTGTCCGGCGTGGCCGGGCCTATGTTCGCCAGACTTTGCGCCCGGTCGGCTTCGGACTTGGCCCTGTCCGCCTCCGTTGCCGCCGCATCCGCGCAGTCACAGGCCCGCGCTGCGCAGTCCGCGGCTGCGGCCTGGGAAGCGGCGGCGCGGTTGGCAGATTGCCCGGCTTCATCCCTGGCCGCATAGACGTTTTCCACCACCTGCTGCGGGCTTTCCCGGCTGGTGGGCGGGAGAATCACGGCGCGGGAAAGCTGTTCCAATAATTGCTGGCGTTCGGCTGTGGCCTGATCCAGGCCATCCTCAATGACCTGGGGATCAAAGCGGGAGGCGCTGACCAGATCAATGCCCTGGGTAAAGGGCATATTGCGGACAATGGACAGGGTGCAGCCCTCCGGCAGCGGCGCTCCTTCGCGCGGATAGGTCACAATGCCGCCCGAGTCGGTGAGTCGGATGTCGCACTGTGCGGTGACATCCAGGACTTCGCGGCCCTTGCCGCTCACGGAAATCAAAAGTTCGGACGCATCCCAGACCTTGAAGTCAAGGGGGAATTGTCTGGCTGTGCCGTTGCCCAGATACAGAGCTTTGCTCACTGCTGTGTCCAAGGTCATGGAACGTCTCCTGCGCAGAGCCTGTCTGCTTGTTTTTCCGGCCAGGCGCTTGTTTCCAACGTATTGGCGGATTGAAACGGGTTCATTTTCATCCGGAGCATTTTGGAAAAAACGGCTTTTTTCCGGAATCCACGTTGCTTCGCGGCGCGTCGTGCTGTGAACGGCATGAGGGCTGACCCTGGCTAGAGCGGTTTGCTGTTGCAAACGGCAACCGCTCTGGCGGCCGCGGGAGCGGACGCCCGCGCCGAATGAGCCTGAAAACCACGCTTTTCAGGCGAAATGATGGCAGCGCCGCTTTTGAAATTGAATAATTTCAAAAGCAAAATGCTCTATCTGGCTTCAAGCCAGGCATCGGGCAACTGACGGGAACGCTGCTCGGACGCCGTGGCCTGGCGAGCCTGCGGCAGGCTTTGGGCGTAGAGCTGTTCCAGCTCGCTGACTTTTTGGCTGTTGTTCTTGAGCAGAGGCACCGCGATCAGGGCCGCCAGCTTGCGAGCCAGCATGTGCGCGAAAAGATCGTCAAACAGGCGGCTGCTCTGTACATCTTCGGTATAGAGCAGCAGAGCGCGCGCGGCGTCCGTCGCCAGCAGGGACGCGTCCCCCGCCTCATTCCGCGCCAGGCAGAAGGGCCGCGCGGAAATTCCCTCGTGACGCACTTCGTGGGCCTTGAGGCAGTTGTCGGGCAGGGCATAGGCAAAGCGGAATTCATGCGCAAAACCGTCGGGCAGGGGCACACGCGCAAGCCAGGCCCGGCGCTGGGCAAAGTTCCAGGGGAAGTCGCGCAGAACCTGCCGACGCGCCGAATCCCAGTACAGGCGGCATTGCAGAGCCTCGGGCGTGTTTTCCCGCTCCGAAGCCACGCTGCGCGTGCCCAGAAAACCCAGGGCGCGGTTCCAGATGGAAATCTGCGAAATAGTCATGCTGCTCCCTTGCAGGAAAAAGGGGGAACGGATCGCGCAATGAAGCACTGCGCGATCCGTAAGGAAGGCCACGGAATTTTCAGGCGGCCCTATTTCACCTGCAGGGCCGGCTCATAGGGCCAATCCTCCTCGCGCAGCAGGGCCGCGAAGATTTGTCCCTTGCTCACGCTCTGTCCGGTCCGGGGCGCAAGGTTGAAAACCAGGCGCAGCCAGGGCTTGCGCACGCCCTGGGGCAGAAAGCGGGGGCCCAGGCGCGCGCCCAGGGCGAGATCCTCGCCCGTTGCGGTCCAGGATGCGCCCGGCACGGCTGACCATGCGCCGTCGCTGCTGTCGGCTTCCTCCAGGGTCAGGCTCAGCGTCTGGACCTGTTCGGGCGAAAACGCTTCGGTGACGGACACGCGCATGGGCATGGGCTCCATGCGGCCGGGAATTTTCAGGGCGGTGAGCGCCACGGCCGAGCCCTGGGCGTCGGCAGTCAGCGGACCTTCAAAAAAAACGGCATTGCGGTCGATAATGGCCATGAGAACTCCTGTGGGAGGAAAAATGTCTTTTGGGGCTGTCCCGCAAGAGCTTGCCGTGCCTTCCGGCAGCTCCTGCGGGAACCTTTTTAAAATTCCATTGCGCTACACGGCGTCTTCCGTGGAGAGGATCGCGTCACACTGGCGCACGGGCCGCCCGTGCAGCACGGGCACGGCCTTGGCGTCGAAAAATTCGCCGTACTGCAACTGCACATTGCCCGCATCGGAATTTTGCAGCTCCAACGCCGTGAGCACATCGGCATTGGCGTACCACACGGCCTTTTGCCGCAAGTGCTGGGGCATGCGGTTCTTGGCTTCAATGGTCAGCTTTTGCAGATCGATGAAGCCGCTCTGGCCCTTGCGCTTGTTCAGATCCTTGACCGGCAGGTTGGCTATGCGCACCACGGCCCGCCAGTCGCGCACGGCCAGCCCGCAGCGCCAGTTGTATTTGTCGCCTACGACCTGATATTTGCGGCCGTCCGGGTCCTGGGTCATGTAGGTGTGCAAATCTTCGTGCGAAAGGCCGCCGGTGCTGTTTTTGGGATAGATGCCGTGCACGGCCTGGGCCCCCCAGGCCACCAGCCAGAGCGAGGCGCAGGCGCCCTCCTCGCGCCCGCCCGCATCCAGGACGTTCTGGGCGTCCTGGGCCGGGTAACGCATGGCCAGCCCGTTGAATTCATCGGGATTCAGATTGCTGTCGCCGTAAAAGAGCGTGGAGGCGACCTTCTGGCGCATGGCCTCGGCAAAGGCCACGCCCTCGCTCATGCGGAAGGATTTGTCCCGGCCGCCGTAAAGGCGCAGCTCTTCCACGTCCAGCTCCATGATCGCTTCCAGAATGCCGCAACCTTCCTTGACCTGGCTCCATTGCGACTTGGAGGGCGGCGTGCCCTGGTAAAGACGCCGCCAGTACACTTCGGGCAGGCCCGTGCGGATACGCGTCAGATGCCCGTCGGACTGGTTGGCCTCCATCCAGAGCACATCATCCATGATGTCGTTGGTTTTGTTCATCAGCTCAATGATCTGCCCGGCTTTGCTGCCGCGGTAGAACTGTTCCATTTCCGCCAGGGAAACCACGAAACCAAGGGAATTGGACATGCATATCCTCTTTTGGGTTATAAATGTTCCGCGTTTGTACCGAAAACAGGAGGCGTCAGTCAGGCCAGATCCGCATTGCCCGAAGACCAGCCCGCATACATGCGCTCCTCAAGCGGCGGCATGCCGCCGTCCGGCAGGCCCTGAGCCGGGCTGTCCTCCATGAGGGCGTCGGCCACGCGGTTGAAAAAACGAACTATGGCCGGATGGTTGCCGTAGCCGCTTTCTTCCAGCAGGCGGCCGATGCTTTTATCCTGATCAAAACGATCCAGGGCCAGTTGGGCGCGGGCCACGGACGCAGCCAGATTTTCGCCGCCCAGCTCCGGGTCCTGGGCCACTTCCTGCCGCCACCGGCTGACCTGCTCCTGCCATTGCAACTGCTGCGCGGCCTGTTGCTCGCGCAGCAGCGCGGCGACCTGCGCGTCCGGCTCCTGCGCCGGGCTTTGCGCGGAACTCTGACCGGCGGAAAAGCGCGCGGCGTCGGACGCAAGCGGGGCGACGGGGCCCTTGTTTTCCGGCATATCCGCAGGCGCGGCCGTTTCCGTGCCCGGAGTGGTGTAAAGCGTTTCAGATTCCATCGTCGTCCTCCTTGGTTTGGATCAGCCTGGGCAGATGGCCGGGGTCGGCGTCCTGCGCCAGACGCAGAAGCTGCATGCCCACAAAGCGGCGGCCTTCGGCAAAAAACAGGTGGTGAGCCGCGCCTGCGCCGTCAAAAGCGGCAGGCTCCAGGGCGCAGAAGCATTGGCTGAGCTGCAGCAGCCAGCGCAGCAGCAGGCGGCCGTCGGCGCTCTCCATAAGCATGTCCACGGCCGCGCGCAGGCGGCGATGGCACAAGTCAGCGCGTTGCCGGGCCTGATCATTGCGTGCATCCGCCTGCTCATACGGGGCAAAAACATCCATCAGCGAGCCTCCGGGCTTACTGTTTCGTGCAAAGCGGCGCAGCCGCGCCGGCAGGGCGCTCGCCGGGGCTGCCGGCGTCGCGCGTCTGCAATTGCGGCCCGGCGACCTGGCCTTGCGCGGCCTGCCCGAGCAGGCCCAGCAGGCCGTCCAGCACGCTGCCGCCCTTGCCTTCCGCATTTCCGCCCAGCGGGCTTCGGGCCAGGCCCTGGACCAGTTCCACGGCTTCCCGGGCCTGCTTGAGCAGGGATTCGGCTCTGGTGGCCTCGGCTCTGGCTTCCCGGCGCTGTTGCCGCTCCTCGGGCGGGCGGGTCAGGCTCACGGGCAGGCCCAGACTGTCGGCGTAGGTATCCAGCAGGTGATCCACATTCAGACTGTCCAGGGCTTCGGGCCAGGCCGCGGAGGCCTTGAGGGTCAGCGCCAGATACTGATCCGCCGCGCTCACGCCCACCAGCTTCTGGGCCTGGGCCAGCAGAGAGACGAATTCCACCTTGAGATGGCGTCCGGCCAACTCCGGGGGACAGGGCGGCAGCATGTCCAGCCCGCGCATCAGGGCAAAAGTGCGGTCGATCAGCGGGATGAACAGCTCGTCGTGCAGGCGCTCCAGCACCGGGCCGATGAGCACCAGTTTTTCCTCTTCCCGGGCCGCGATCTCGCTGGCCGTGACCCTGGAGCGGCCTTCCAGAATCAGCTTGAAGAGATCATTGTACAGGCCGGCGCGGATCTGATTCTGCACGGCCTCCATGGCCTGCCGGGCTGTGGCCAGATCCGGCTTGATCTGGAGCAGGGGCGTGGCCGCCTGCGGACTCTGGCCGGGCAGGTTTTCCACATAGTTGATGCCGCCGGGCGTGAGATCCAGACCCACGGATCTGAGCCCGGCCGCCACGCTCATGGGCGGGTCCACGGCCTTGTGGATGGCCTTGAGCGTGGTGATGCCCATTTGTTGCAGCATGCGGCAGTCGGGCAGGGCGTCCATGGCCGGGGAGCGGCCGTACACGTCGCCACCGGCCACATCCCAGCGCGGCCCGAAACCGGGAAAGGCCGTAAAGCCCGACTCGCGCAACGCATGCTGCCCGCCCTCGCGACCCTCCAGCCAGTGCACCGAGGCCACGGGCATGTGCTCTGCCGTGAGCAGGGCCGGATTGCGGCCAGCGCGGGGATAGACCGCCTGGATCACCAGATGGCGCTCGTCGGGATTGCGCCGGGCCGACTGGCGCAGGCCCTCGGGCAGGGCGCGCGCGCCGAAAGCCTCCACGATCTGGCGCAGACTCATGGACGAGCGGCGGAAAACCGTGTCCACCCGGCCGTGGACATTGCAGTCCAGCGCGTATTCACCGGCGCAAAGCGGCACAAAGCGGAAGCCCCAGCGCGGATCGGCCAGTTCAAAGGCAAAAGCCGTGCCGAAGGTGCCCAGTTCCGCGTAGAGCGTGTGCATGGCGTTGTAGAAATTGGAACGCTGAAAAACCACCCGCATGCGCGAGGCTACCTCATCCAGCCAGACCTGGCCGCTGCGGCTCTTGGCCAGATCCGCGTCATCCAGGGAAAGTCGGAACCAGGGCCGCGCCGGGCTGGTCATGCCGCCCTGCAGCCCGGCGGCCAGGGTGCGCATGGCCAGAATGCCCGTGGCATCCACGAGATTCCGGTTGAGCATGGGGCTTTCCGCCGCCTCCTCTTCGTGAGGATGCAGACGGCAGCGCGTGGGCAGAAAGTGATCCGCCAGGCTCTGCCAGGCCGTATCCCAGGGCGCGCGGCGGCGCAGCAGGGCCCGGTAACGGCGGGCCAGCTCGCGCACATCGGCCCGGATCGGGGGCGTGTCGCCCCAGGCGGGCGTTGCCCCGGCTGTGGGGAGGCCCTGCCTGCTGCCCTCCGGGGGCGTGACGCGGCCCGTAAGCCGAGAGTTTGCATGGCGCGTCATGGCTCATTGTCCCAACAGGGTTTTGCGGCTGTTGTCCGCGCGGCCCAGCGGGCTGGTGTAGATGGAGCCGCGGATGCCCGCGGCCTTGGCCGCCTTGTCCCGTTGCGCCTGACGGGCCGCAGTGGCCGCCTCGGTGACGGGTTTCTGAATTTCCTGCTTGGGCGCGGGCGCGGGCGCGGGAATGTCGGGCGTGCTGACGCCTCCTCCGAATCCCATGATGACCTCCTTTTGTGTTGGAGCCATTTCACTTTGAAAATGCTCTGGATCATTTCAAAGCTGCTCTACTGTCGCCGTTGGCAAGGCTCGTGGCGCTTGCCAGCGACCGGGGCGTGCAGAGAACGAGCACGCCGTCCACATAGTTTTGTTTGCGGGCATAAAAGCAGGCTTTGGGCAAGCGCCCCAGAACGTTGAAGCCCACGGCCTCTGCCAGACGCCAGGCATGGCGGTTGGGCGCGGGGCAGAGCCCCATGATGCCCGCGCAGTCCTGCCGGTCGAAAATCCAGGCAAAGGCTTGCCGGGCCATGAGCGGAGCCAGATGCGCCGACTCGCGGAAGGCCGTGAAGTCGAATTGCCAGATTTTTCCCAGCAGGGGCGAAAACAGGCCGCAGGCCAGCAGTCGCCCCTGCGCATCCTCGCAGCGCAGGAGCAGGCCCTTTTCCGGGGCCGTGACGCGCCGCCAGTCTTCCAGGCCGGGATCGGCAAAGGCATACATGGCATAGGGCAGCAAGCCTTCCGCCCGCATGCGCGCATAGGGCTCGTCGATCTGGGCCTGGCTGCGGGCCGGGCGGTACATGAAGCGCATGAAAGCCTCCTTGGAGCAGGCCGGCAGGCATTTCGGCCCCGGCGCACAATGGGAGCGCCGGGTTTGTGTGCCAAAAACGCAGCGCCTGTTGCTTTTCAAAAGGTTGGGCAACTGCCCGTCAGTTTCCGAACAGGTCATAACGCACGCGGGCCTTGCGCGGGCCGCCCCCGGCAGACTCCTGCGGGCGGAAGCCGGTGACCGCGTAGCGCAGGGCGTCGGCCGCGTGGCTTGCCCAGTCGTGCAGCGGGCCGGAGCTGAAACTTTCCTGACGCGGCCGCCACAGCCGCCGGTAGGCGCGCAGGGCCTTGAGACCGGCGGCGCAGTGCCGGGCGTCAAACCAGAACCGGGGCAGGGCGTTGCGCGTGGCGTCAATGCCGTCGGCCAGGGGCAGGGCCGGGGCCAGGCTGAAACGGATGCCCAGGCGGGCCGCGCTCTCCAGGCGGCTCTGGCCAGTGCCCAGCTCGCGCACCCGGATGTCCTGCGGGGCCAGATGCAGGCCATAACAGAAGCCGCGGCCGCTACTGCCGTCTTCCGCCCTGGCGCCGGGCGGCAGGGCCTTTTGCCGCAGGATGCGGGCATAATGAGCCAGTCCCTCGCCCGAGGCCTCGTAATAGTCCAAGATCCTCCAGTTGCCCGAGGGCTCCACCTGAAAAAACCAGATGGCCGTCGCGTCATCCATGCCCAGATCCCAGGCCGTGTGCACCGGAAGATCCGGGGTGTGAGGCAGCGGGGCGATCCGGCCCTCCTTTTCGGCAATGTCCAGCAGGGGGGCGTAATAGGCCCCGCGCAGGGCGGCCGCGAAGGAACATTCAAACTCCTGCTGGTACTCGGCTTCGCTCATGGTTCGGCGCGCGGCAGCCAGCTCCGCCTCGGGCAGATAGCCGGTCTGCGAAGCCGGGAAGCAAAAGCGCGACCATTGCCCGGGCGCAGCCGCGCCCGGCCCGTTGTGCGAAATGTCGGACGATTCGGGCGCGGCCTGCTGCCAGACGTCATAGAGCAGATTGTCCACGCCGTGCGGGGTGCCGCAAAACAGCGCCCGGCCCTGGCGGTCGGCCAGCATGGGGCGCAGAACCCGGCTCCAGACTTCCCGCGGCATGTCCGCGGGTTCGTCCAGGACCAGATCATCCAGATACAGGCCGCGCAGAGCCTCGGCATTTTCCGTGCCCAGCAAGCGGATGCGCGCGCCGTTGGGCAAGATGCAGGAAAGCTCGTTTTCCAGAAAGCGCGTGCCCGGCACGGCTCCGGCAAAGCGTTTGCAGTAGTCCCAGGCCACGGCCTTGGCCTGCCCCAGAAAAGGCGCGGCATAGGCTGCCCGCCAGTCCTCTCCGCCCCGGCGCAGAGCCTCGCGGATCAAATCATTGATTGCCGCCACGGTCTTGCCGAAACGGCGATGGCAGAGCAGGACGCAAAAACGGGTGCGTTGCTCGTGAAAGCGCCACTGCAACGGGCGCGGGCAATAGGGAATGACGTGGGGCATGGCTTCAGTTCCGGGGCGCCTGGTCAGTGGTTTCATTTTCGGAGCCGCGCGGAGCCGCGCTCGCGGAAAGCGGGGAAGCGGCAAGGCGGCCGGGGCCTGAAGCGGAAGATCCCTGCTGCTCCGGGCCGCCCCAGACCACTACCAGACGCTGGGCGGCCGCGGTCTCCGGCTCGCGGATGGAGCGCAAGAGGGCGTGCAATTCTTTTATTTCCTTGACGATCTCTACGCTTTTTTCCGCGATTTCCGCCACATCCAGGGTCTGCGCGAGCAGAGTAAGGCGTTTTTCCAGACTTTCCAGAAGAGCCTTGCGGCTTATGGCGCGCCGGGGGGCCATCAGCGCGCGCCTCCGCTTGCGCAGACCGGGGGCGGCAGCAGTCTCAGCCGGTCTTCCTGCCGATCCAGGCCGTGCTCCAGACGTTCCAAAAGGCGGTCCAGACCGGAGATGCGCGCGTTCAGGGTTTGCATTTCACCGCGCAGCGCGGCCAGCTCGCTGTGCAGATCCGCAAGTTCCGTGCTGTCCGGCGACTGGCGCAGGTGCTCCTCCAGGGCGGTCAGGCGGCGGGTCGTGGCAGACTCGCGCCGGGCCTCGCGCTGGAGGTGGAGCAGATACTCGTCGCCGCGCACAAAGGCGCGCCGCAGGCTCCAGAGCGCCCAGGCAAACAGGCCCTGGACGATCAGGATCAAAAGCGACGCGCCCGGAGAAGTGAAAATGTCGTGAGTCATGAAAAACCTCTATGTGATGATCGGTGCAGAACGCTCTTTTTTCCGAAGCGGGCTGTCCGTTTCCCGGCAGGCACGGCAAGCGGCGCGCCGTGCCGGATGACGCAGCCGGGGAACGGAAAGGCGCATCAGAAGCCCAGGCCGAGCATGCCCAGCAGCAGCGCCATGATCTGATCCAGGGCAGAAGGCGGCAGCTCCTTGCCCCAGTCCGGAAAAAATACAGGGATCACAATCAGCCGCCCCACCACCTCCCAGCCGAAAAGCAGGCTCAGCATCCACCCCAGAAAGGCGCGCCAGAGCCGCAAAAAGCTGCGCGGCGCGCCGGAAACCTCAGCCTCGTTGATCCGGCTTTGCGCGTCGTTCTGGCGGTTGCGATCCGGGAGCGCTTTGCGCACGCCGCCCACGAGGCCGCCCAGCAGTTTTCCCAGCAATGTCCACATGACCTTGCCTCCTCTTTTTTTCGGCAGCGCGTTGCCGCGGCGGGGCAGGCTGTCGAGCGATTCTCAGTTTTCCCGCTCCAGTTCCGCCAGATAGTGCGCCAGAGCCTTGACCCGATTGCGCCAGCCCGTGAGAAAAACTTTCATGGAGGGCCGACGGGCCGCCAGATCGCGGTAAAAGGCGTCGCGCAGGCGCAGGGTCTGGCGGGCTGCAAAGAATTCCAGACCGGCTTCCTGCAGGGCTTCGGCCAGCTCGCCGGTGCGCGGGCCCATAATCCCGTCCTCGGCAATGGGCGTGTACTGATCGAGCTGGGCGTCCCCCGTGGTGTTCATGGCCCGTTGCAACTGGCGCACGGCGCGCGCGGGGCCCATGTTCACCGCGCCGTCATAGAGGGTTACGGCCAGCGGCAGGGGCAGGTTGCGGCAGTCGAGCTTGTCCCAGAAATGTTTTTTGAACAGCGCGGCTGCCTGGGCTTTGGTACAGGCCCGGATATCGTCGGCGTCCAGGTCGCCGTCCATATCCAGATCCAGGCTGTAGTAGCCGCACTCGGGCGTGCTCCGGGCGGCGCAGCCGTCGCAGGCGCGGGCCAGACGGCGACATTCCTCGCGAGCCTGGCGGGCCAGATCCTGCACCCAGCGCAGGGAGACGCCGTACCTGGTGATGCCGCCGGGATCAGCGGGATGGTCGGAGAGGCAGCCCTCCCAGCGCGCGGTGAAGGCATGGGCCAGTTGAAAGACAGTGGACATGGCAGACTCCTGAACAAGGGTTTGTCCGCGCCAATCAGGCGCGTGTGCAAACCATGCCAAAAAGTTTGTTCCGCGTAAGACTGAAAGGTTTCAGTAACGTCAAATCCTTGCAGGCCGCGGGTCAGCGCGCCCGAGCCGGGGCAACTTCCCTGAAAAATAAAAAAAAAGGCCCGCGATCTCGCGGGCTTAAAAAATTCCGGGGCATGGTTTTTCTTGAGATTGACAGGGATTACAGAGGGTTGTCGGTATCGTCGGGAGCGCTCAGGGCTGCGGAGTCCCCCAAACGGTACAGCACGCGCGCAGTGGACGGGGCCGAAGCCTCCTTTTTGAGAATCTGCCAGATACGGCGATCAGACATGCCGTGGCGCTGGGCCAACGCGGCCACGGCGGCGGTGCTGCTTGTGCCGTGCGAGGTGTTTCTGCTGAATGTTTCAATGATTTCGCGCTGGCGCAGCCGTCCCAGCAGTGCGTTGCAACGCGGCACATAGATGCTGGTGCCCCCGAAAGCGGCCATGAGCTTGCGCAGGCAGCGCAGGCCCAGACGACGGCGCAGGGGATGGCTGCGATCGCCGGGAACCGTCCGGGGAATGCGCAGACTGCGGCCGCCATAGCAGTGCAGCACGCGCCAAAGCTCGGGCACATCCTTCAGAGCTTCCCAGAGCTGGCGCGCGTTCTCCGGCAGCTGATCCAGAATTTCCAGCCAGCGGCGTTCCTCCTCAGAGAGTCGCAAGGCATGACCCCAGGCGCCGCGATCCCGCGCCCGCGCCGGACGACCCGCGCGGGCCGCGGACTCACTGGCGCACATGGGCCACCTCAGAGGCACGGCAGGCAAAGGCAGGCGCGCCGGTCGGGCCCGTGCCCTGCCGCGCGGCAGCCGGTGCGGCAATGTCGCGTTTGTCAAGCAGTTGGGCCAGCAGCCGCAAATGATTGCTCACCAGCCGCAGCACAGGCCGTTGGGAGGCGCGGATGCCGGGCTGAAGGCTCTCCAGCACAGCGCTCAGGTTTTGGATTTCATCATGCAGTTCCGACATGTCGCACCCCTTTTCAGAAATTTTTTGTTCGCTTGAATCGTTTGCTTGTAAAATATAAATTATGTATTTTTTATACAAGAAAAATTTTTAAAATAGAAGAAAAATTTTATCCTACTGAAATAATAGATAATATATGAAAAGAAAGCGCGATTTTCCCCCATTTTTCCGGGAACAGGCGCAAAAAGCCTCAAAAAAAGGCGCATTTGCATGGGATCTATTGCCTTCTGAAAAAAAATAGACTATTTTTATATAAAGAATTCTTGCAGGAATAAACACTTTTCCGGCGCGTAAAGGGGAATCCGGTACTTTGTCCTGAAGATTTTCACAGAACATTCTTGAATTATTGAGTTAAATATGGGAGTGCCATGACCATAGCCCCATTGAACCCTTTCGGCCTGCAGAAAGAATTCGCCGCACGCCTGCGCCGCCGCCGGCTCCACCTTGGTTTGAGCAAGCAGGAATTGGCGGCCCGGGTGGGCGTGAGCCTGACTACCATCCAGCAATATGAGAACCGGCAATTGCCCAAGGGCGAGTATGCGGTGCGTCTTGCCGAGGCGTTGCGCTGCACGCTGGACTGGCTGCTGGCCGGCAAGGGCGATGCGGACGGTGATGCGCCGGATACGGCGGAGGCTCGCCTGGTAATGGTGCCCCTGGTGGAGGCCCGGCTTTCGGCAGGCACGGGCAGCTTTGAAACCAGCGGCGAGGTATTGCGGCATTACGCTTTTCGCTGGGATTTTCTGCACCGCAAGGGCAATCCGGCCCGGATGGCGCTTTTGCGGGTGTCCGGGGACAGCATGCAGCCCCGTATCCTGCACAATGACGTGGTGCTCATCGATCAGGCGCAGCGCGAGCCTGCCCCCGGGCGGATCTATGCCGTGGGCGTAGAGGATATGGTCTATCTGAAGATCGTCAATGCCGTGCCGGGCAAGCTGATTCTGAGCAGCGTCAACCCGGCTTACGCGCCCATTGAAGCGGAAACCGGCGAGCAGCTTGCGGATCTGGTACGGATTATCGGGCGGGCGGTGTGGGTCGGCCGTGAGCTGGACTAGAGCAGATTACCTTTGACTTTTTATGAAAGTCAAAGGTGGCATTCAGGCGAAAAACGCGGTTTTCGCCTGAATGTACGCCGCGTTGCGGCGGCTGCCGCTTCCGCGTCAGCAGAGCATTTTCAAAGAGAAAATGCTCTAAGGCCTGCCCACAGCCGGCTCGTCAGAGCAGTGTGGCGAGTTTCTTTCATAACCCGCCTCGCGGGCGATGGACGGAAATCACCTGGCCGAAAACTCCGGTTTTTCGCGGCCCTGCCGCCGGAGCGGGCGTTTCAAAAGCAATATGCCCTACGCCTTGCCGAATGCGCGCGCCGCGTCGGGCCGCAACGGAGCGCCGCTGCCGCCTGGCTGGACGGCGGGCAAAAAAGGCCGGAGCGGCGGAGCCGGAAGGGCCGACGCCACAGGTTACTTTTTCAGACTGTCCGGGGAGGATGCAGGCGCGCTCTCCGGGGCAATGCCATCGGCCTGGGCAAGATTGCGGTTCCAGGCGCGGATGGCCGCCCCCTGCGAGACCGACCACTGCTGGGACGTCTGGCCGCAGGCGCAGACCACGCGCCATACTTCCTGCCGCCGTCCGGGCGGCAACAGGGATTCCAGATGGACATTGGCGCCCCCGCAGACAAGGCAGGGCCGGATGGTATGCGGATCAAGCTCTTTCATGGGCCGCAGCATAGCAGCTTTGCCCATGCTCCACAAGCGCCGCAGAATTGCGGATCTCCGATACAGGCTCATGCGTTGCTGACATCTTTTGCGCCAGGCTTTGAACAGAACGCACTCCGTTGACAGGGATCAGCCGCAGGCAGGCTTGAAAAGCGCGGGAGGTCGGTATGCGTTATTTGCTTTTTTTCATTCTGGCAGCCATGCTGGCCCTGCCCGCGGGCGCAGCGCCGCTGGAGGCCGCAGAGGCCCGCACGCCCGGGCAGGGCTGCCGTATATGATGCGTCTGCCCTGCCCTTGCATGGGCCAGGCATTGAAACCTTGTGCAATATTTGCGAAAGTATATGGGCCGGCAACGGAAACAGAGCGTGCAACCGTTGCCGCAAGGCCGGCCGTGTGATCCGTTTCGGCTGATCCCGGCGACAGTGATGGCGCGCATCCCCGTGCGGGCCTGCGACAATTGTCGCGTGACGCGACACTGCGTCGAAAAGACCGGGTCAGACAGGATGTGCGTGATCGGATGCGGCAATCCGGCTCGTTTCGGCCATAACTTTACCCATTCCTGATTCAGGAGGATACTATGCGTTATCTGCTTTCTTTCTTGTTTGCGCTTCTGCTGGCAGTGCCCGCGCAGGCGGCTTTTGAAGGTCCCGGCGGCGGTGCGGGCGGCTTCCAGGGGCCCACGTCCGGCGTGCAGGCCGACACCGTGAAAAAGGCTTTGGACGCCTCGGATGACACGCCGGTGATGCTGACCGGCAATATTACGGAGCGACAGGCCGGCAGCGACGACAAATATCTTTTCAAGGACAGCACAGGCCAGGTTGTCGTGGATATTGACCACAAGGTTTTCGCGGGCCGCACTGTGACCCCGCAGACCCGCGTGCGCCTTTCCGGCAAGGTGGACAAGGATCTGATGGGACCCACCGAGATTGACGTGAAGATCCTGGAAGTCCTGCAGTAAACGGCAGAACCGGCGGCCGGCACACCCTCCCGGCCGCCGCCTGACGGCTCCGCCCAGTCGCCTGACCAGGGCCGTGCAGAGCCGTGGCCCGCATGATTTGCTGAAGTCCGGGGCCGCGCGGCCGATCTGGCCTGCGGCCCGCAGTCCCGAGGCTCTTGAACGCGTGTCCCCGGAGCGTTTTGCTGCTGAAATCAGCAAAATGCTCTATCAGATGCGTCAGCCCTGATCTTTCGGGTGATCTTTCTCCCATATCAAGGAGAATCCAATGATGGCATTGGCCCGAAAAGGCACGGGCGGCCGTTTCCGTAATTATATCTGGCCGGGATTGATCCTCCTGGCGCTCGTCCTGATCTGGCGGATATTTTTTGCCGGGGGGGATGAGCGCCCCAGGATGGGCATGGAGGCCCCGCCGGTGCGCGTGGCCACGGCAGTGGCCCAGGATGTGCCGCATTTTCTCAACGGCCTGGGCACAGTGGTCCCTTCCAGCGACGTGCTGGTCACCAGTCGGGTGGACGGGCAGTTGATTCGCCTGCATTTCCGGGAAGGCCAGCGCGTGCGGGCCGGGGATCTGCTGGCTGAGATCGATCCCCGCCCCTTCCAGGCCGCTCTGGACGAGGCCCAGGGCAATCTGACCAGAGATCAGGCCCAGTTGGACAATGCCCGGCAGGATCTGGCGCGTTACGCCAGGCTGGCCAGGGGCGCCTTTATCGCGGCCCAGCAGTATGAGACCCAGCGCGCCCTGGTGCGCCAGTACGAAGGCACGGTGGAGGCGGACAAGGCGGCCGTGGATTCGGCGCGCCTGCAACTGGAATACAGCCGGATCACCGCGCCTGTGGGAGGCCGCCTGGGCCTGCGCCACGTGGACGAGGGCAATCAGATCAAGAGCTCGGACAGCGAGGGGCTGGCGCGGATCACTGAAGTCAGCCCCTGCAACGTGCTTTTTACCCTGCCCGAAAGCCAGGTGCCCCTGGTGGCCAGGGCCCTGGCCCAACGCGAGCGGGACCCGGCGCTGCCGCCTTTGCCGGTGCAGGCCTGGGATCGGGAGCAGAAGCATTTGCTGGCCGTGGGCACGCTGATCTCTCTGGATAACCAGATTGACGCGGCCACAGGCACGGTCAGGCTGAAAGCCCTGTTTCCCAACAGGGACGGCGCGCTTTATCCCAACCAGTTCGTCAACGCCCGGCTCCTGGCGCAAACGCTCAAAAATGCGGTGACTGTTCCCTCTTCGGCGGTGCAGCTCGGCTCGCGCGGTTCCTACGTCTATGTGGTGAGCAGGAATGAGGCAGGGGAGGACGTGGCCCGGGTGCGGGCAGTGACGCCGGGCATCGGCACGGACGCCCTGACCGTCATCGACAAGGGGCTCAGGCCCGGCGAAGTGGTGGTGGTGGACGGCCTGGACCGTCTGCGCGACGGGATTGCGGTCAGGGTGGCGGCGAGCGTGGCAACGCCCAGGGCGGAGGCTGCGGAGTGATCCGGCTGCGCGCCGTGGGCAGGGTTGTGGCCCTGATGCGTGGACGGGATTTTTTTGCCCCGCGGGCGCAGGGCATAAAAAAACGACAGTGGCGCCACAAGCCCGGTCTTCTTTTGCGCGGGCAGGGGAGATAGCATGAACCTCTCCCGCATCTTTATTCTCCGCCCCATTGCCACCTCTCTGCTCATGGCGGCGCTGCTGCTCTCCGGGCTTTTGGCCTACCGCTCCCTGCCCGTCTCCGCCCTGCCGCAGATTGATTATCCCACCATCCAGGTCCAGACCCTGTACCCCGGCGCGTCGCCGGACGTGATCGCGGCCGTGGTCACGGCGCCGCTGGAGCGCCAGTTCGGGATCATGCCGGGGCTTGTGCAGATGAGTTCCCTGTCGTCGGCCGGGGCCTCGGTGATCACCCTCCAGTTCGACCTTTCCGTGCCTTTGGACGTGGCCGAGCAGGAGGTGCAGGCGGCCATCAACGCGGCGGACAATCTGCTGCCCAGGGATCTGCCCAATCCGCCGGTCTACAACAAGGTCAACCCGGCCGACCCGCCCATTGTCACCCTGGCCGTGACCAGCGATGCCATGCCCCTGACCCGCCTGGAAGATCTGGTGGACACGCGCATGGCCCAGAAGATCTCGCAACTGCCGGGCGTGGGTCTGGTCACCCTGTCCGGCGGGCAGCGCCCGGCGGTGCGCGTGCAGGTCAACCCCAAGGCCCTGGCCAACGCGGGCCTGACCCTGGCCGACGTGCGCTCGGCCATCAGCGCGGCCAACGTCAACGACGCCAAGGGCAGCTTTGACGGGCCGGAGCGGGCCAGCAGCATTGACGCCAACGATCAGCTGGCCTCGGCCCAAGAGTATGCCCAAACCATCATCGGCTACAAGGGCGGCGCGCCCCTGCGCCTCAAGGACGTGGCCGACGTGCTGGAAGGCGCGGAAAACGCGCGCCTGGCCGCCTATGTGGCCTCAAAAGGCGAAAACGGCAAAAACGGGCTGCCCTTTCAGCCGGCCATTGTGCTCTCGGTGCAGCGCCAGCCCGGGGCCAATGTGATCAGCGTGGCCGACAGCGTGATCCGTCTTTTGCCCGTATTGCAGCAGACCCTGCCCGGCAGCGTGGCCGTGCGCGTGGTCACGGATCGCACCACCACCATCCGCGCCACGGTGCACGACGTGCAACTGGAATTGCTTCTGGCCGTGGCCCTGGTGATCTGGGTGATCTGGATTTTTCTGCGCAACGCGCAGGCCACCATCATCCCGGCTCTGGCCGTGCCCCTCTCTCTGGTGGGCGCTCTGGGCATTATGTATCTGGCGGGCTATTCCCTGAACAATCTGACGCTCATGGCTCTGGTCATTGCCACCGGTTTTGTGGTGGACGACGCCATTGTGGTCATCGAAAACATTTCCCGCTACCTGGAGCAGGGCGAAAAGCCGCTTCAGGCCGCGCTCAGGGGCGCGGGCCAGATCGGCTTTACGATCATCTCCCTGACCGTTTCCCTGGTGGCCGTGCTGATCCCCCTGCTGTTCATGGGCGACGTGGTGGGGCGGCTCTTCCGCGAATTTGCCGTGACCCTGGCCGTGACCATATTGATCTCGGCCGTGATTTCCCTGACGCTCACGCCCATGCTCTGCGCGGTCATGCTCCGGCCCGGGCGCGCGACCCGAAAGAAGGAGGCCGGCCGCTTTTTCAACCGCCTGATCCTCTGGTACGAGCGCAAACTGGATTGGGTTCTTGAGCATCAGCCCCTGACCCTCGGGGTGGCCGCGGGCGCCCTGGCGCTCACCCTGCTGCTGTATCTGGCGGTTCCCAAAGGCTTTTTCCCGGTGCAGGACACGGGCGTGATCCAGGGCATTCTGGAAGCGCCGCAGGATACCTCCTTCGCGGCCATGGCAGGCCGCCAGCGCGAGCTTTCCAGGTTGATCCTCGAAGATCCGGCCGTGGAGAGCGTGGTTTTTTTTGTGGGCGTGGACGGCGTCAATCAGAGCCTGGGGACCTCGCGCCTGACAGTGGAGCTCAAGCCCCTGTCTGAGCGCGACGCCCGCGCTCCGGCCATTGCCCGGCGGCTCATGGCGCGGGCCGACGCCCTGCCCGGGCTCACGCTTTACATGCAGCCCGTGCAGGATCTGACCATTGAGGACCGCGTTTCCCGCACCCAGTACCAGTTCACGGTGGAAGCCCTGAGCCGGGAGCAGCTTGCCGAATGGGTCCCGCGCATCGTCAGGGCCCTGGCCGCGCGCCCGGAGCTGGCCCATGTGACCAGCGATTTGCAGAACCCCGGGCGCATGGCCTATCTGCATATCAACCGCGACGCCGCCGGGCGGCTCGGCATCAGCATGTCGGATATCGACAATGCCTTGTATGACGCTCTGGGGCAGCGCCTGATCTCCACCATCTTTACCCAGACAAACCAATACAAGGTGGTGCTGGAAGTGGCCCCGCGCTTCCGCCTGGGCCCGGCTGCCGTTGAAAACATCTATGTCAGGGGCGGCGACGGCAAGCCCGTGCCCCTGACCAGCGTCGCCACGGTGGAGGAACGCCCGGCCCGGCTTTCCCTGGCGCGTCAGGGCCAGTTTCCGGTGGCCACCATTTCCTTCAATGTGGCCCCCGGCTCCTCGCTGGGCGCGGCGGTCAGGGCCGTGCAGGCCACGGAGGCGGATCTCGGGCTGCCCCCGGCCCTGCGAACCCGCTTTCAGGGCGCGGCCCAGGCTTTTCTCTCTTCCACGGACAATCAGGTCTGGCTGATTCTGGCGGCTGTGGTGACCATGTACATTGTGCTGGGCGTGCTCTATGAGAGCTATATCCATCCCCTGACCATCCTTTCCACCCTGCCCTCGGCCGGCGTCGGGGCTCTGCTGGCCCTGATGCTGGCCCGCATGGAGCTGGGCGTGGTGGGCATCATTGGCATAATTCTGCTGATCGGCATCGTCAAAAAGAATGCGATCATGATGATCGACTTTGCCCTGGAGGCCGAGCGGCAGGAGGGCAAGCCGCCCCTGGCCGCCATCCGTCAGGCCTGCCTGCTGCGGCTGCGGCCCATTTTGATGACCACTCTGGCCGCTCTGCTCGGGGCCCTGCCCCTGATGATCGGCTGGGGCATGGGCGCGGAACTGCGGCGGCCCCTGGGCGTGACCATGGTGGGCGGCCTGATTGTGAGCCAGGTGTTGACGCTTTTCACCACGCCGGTGATCTATCTCTGGTTTGATCGCGCCAGCCGCAGGCTGCGCCGCCGGCGCTCGCCGGCCGGGCCCGGGGCCGCGGCGCAAGGGGAGGGCGCATGAGCCCGACGCCTGAACCGCCGCGCGCGCTTCAAACGTCCGGCCAGGAGCAAGGGCAGGGGCCCCGGCGACGCGGCAGAGACGCGGCCAAAGGCGGCCGCCGCCGCTTTGGCCCGGAATTTCTGCCCCTGAACATCTCCGCGCCTTTTATCCGGAGGCCCGTGGCCACCACGCTGCTGACCATCGCCATTGCCCTTGCCGGCCTGGTGGCTTTTGGTCTGTTACCCGTGGCGCCGCTGCCGGAAGTGGATTTTCCCGTGGTGGTGGTGCGCGCGCGTATGCCCGGAGCCAGCCCGGAAACCATGGCCGCCACTGTGGCCACGCCCCTGGAACGGGCCCTGGGGCGCATAGCCGGGGTCACGGAAATGACCTCTTCCAGCAGTCTGGGCTCCAGCAATGTCATTCTGCAATTCGATCTGGATCGCAACATCGACGGCGCGGCCCGCGACGTGCAGGCGGCCATCAACGCCGCGCGATCCACCTTGCCGACCATGCCTTCCAATCCCTCCTACCGCAAAGTCAATCCCGCGGGCGCGCCGATCATGATTCTTTCGATCACTTCGGATGTGCTGACCCGCGCCCAGTTGTACGATGCGGCTTCCACGGTGCTGGCCCAGAAAATCTCCCAGATTCCGGGCGTGGGCGAGGTGACTGTGGGCGGCGGAGCCCTGCCCGCGGTGCGCGTGCAGGTCATTCCTGACGCACTGAACCGCGCCGGGGTGAGCATGGAGGATGTGCGCAAGGCGCTTGCCTCGGCCAATGCCTTTCTGCCCAAGGGCATGCTGGAAAACGAGCATTCCTTCTGGCTCGTGGGGGCCAGCGATCAGTTGCGCAAGGCTGAGGACTACAAACCGCTGATTGTGGCCCGGAACGAGGGCGGAACCATCCGCCTTGCGGACGTGGCCAGGGTTGAGGATTCTTCGCAGGACGTGCGCAACATGGCTGTCGCCAATGGCAGGCCCGCAATTCTGCTTATTGTTTTCCGCTCGCCCGGCGCCAACATCATTGAGACCGTGGACCGGGTCAAGGCCATGCTGCCGCAGTTGCGCGCCTGGCTGCCGGAGAGCGCGAATCTGGGCTTGCGCATGGACCGTTCCCTGACCATCCGCGCCTCGCTGAAAGAGGTGGAAAAAAGCCTCCTCCTGTCCATGGCCCTGGTGGTGCTGGTGACCTTTCTCTTTCTGCGCAACGGCCGGGCCACCAGCATCCCGGCGGTGGCCGCGCCCGTCTCGCTGATCGCCACCTTCGGGGTCATGTACCTCTGCGGCTACAGCCTGGACAATCTCTCGCTCATGGCCCTGACCGTCTCCACCGGCTTTGTGGTGGACGACGCCATTGTTGTGCTGGAAAACATCGTGCGACGCCTGGAAATGGGCGAAAGCCCGCTGCGCGCGGCCTTGCGCGGAGCCCGCGAAGTGGGCTTTACGGTGGTGTCCATTTCCCTTTCGCTGGTGGCGGTGTTCACGCCCATTTTATTCATGGGCGGCATTGTGGGCCGCCTGTTCCGCGAGTTTTCCGTGGTGCTGACCACTGCGGTGCTGGTTTCCATGCTGGTCTCCCTGAGCACCACGCCCATGATGTGCGCGCAGTTGCTGCGGCCCGTGGATGAGCGGCCTGCCCGCCGCAAGCAGGGCCTGCCGCAAACGCGCACGGGATTTCTCCGCCTTTTGCGGCACTGGGGCGCGCGCCTGGGCGAGGCCTGGGGCGGCATGCTGGCAGGCATGCAGCGCGGCTACGCCAAAAGTCTGGCCGTGGTGCTGCGCCACCCGCGTTTGACCATGTTTTCGCTCTTTCTGGTCATTGCGGGCAATGTCTGGCTGTATATCGTGGCGCCCAAGGGCTTTTTTCCACAGCAGGATACGGGCGTGATCATGGGCGGCATCCGGGCGGATCAGAGCGCTTCCTTTCAGGCCATGCAGGTCAAGCTGGAAAAACTGGTCAACGTGATCCGCGCGGATCCGGCTGTGGAGCAGGTCTCGGCGCATGTTTCCGGCGGCCGGGGCGGCGGCGGGGTGTTCATCTCGCTCAAGCCTCTGGAGGAGCGCGGGATCGGCGCGCAGGCCGTGATCGGCCGTTTGCGCGGCAAGCTGGCCTCGGAACCGGGCCTGCAGATCTTTTTGCAGCCTGCCCAGGATATCATGATGGGCGGGCGCGGCTCGCGCTCCCAGTATCAATATACGCTCCAGGCCGACAACCTGGACGAGCTGCGCGCCTGGGGGCGCAGATTGCAGCAGGCCCTGGCCGGCCAGCCGCTTTTCAGGGACGTGGACAGCGACATTGAGGAACGCGGCCTGCAAACCATGATCACGGTCAACCGCGACGCCCTGGCCCGGCTGGGCCTGACCATGCGGGACGTGGACGCGGCCCTGAACAATGCTTTCGGCCAGCGCCAGGTTTCCACCATCTATGAGGACAAGAACCAATACCGCGTGGTGCTGGAATATGGCCCGGACTGGCTGGAAGGCGCGCAGGCCCTGGAAAAAGTGCATCTGCCCGGCAGGGACGGCCTTGTGCCGCTGCTCAGCGCGGCCACGGTGGGCCCGGCCTTTGCGCCGCTCTCCGTGGCGCATCAGGGCCAGTTCGCGGCCGTGACCATTTCTTTCAATTTGAAGCAGGGCGCAGCGCTTTCACAGGCCCAGGCGGCCATTGCCGAAACGCGGGTCAAAATCGGCATGCCCTCCACCATCGTGGGCAGCTTCCAGGGCACGGCCAAACTGTACAGCGACACCATGAGCAGCCAGATCATCCTGATCCTGGCCGCCCTGGCCGCGCTCTACATTGTGCTCGGCGTGCTCTACGAAAGCCTGATCCATCCCCTGACCATCCTTTCCACGCTGCCTTCGGCCGGAGGCGGGGCGCTGCTCTCCCTGATGCTCTTCAGGATGGAGTTCAGCGTCATTGCGCTGATCGGCGTGCTTCTGCTGGCCGGCATCGTCAAAAAGAACGCAATCATGATGATCGACTTTGCCCTGGAGGCCTCGCGCATGCGGCATCTGCCGCCGGACAAGGCCATTTACGAGGCCTGCCTGCTCCGCTTCAGGCCGATAATGATGACCACGGCCGCGGCCATTCTCGGAGCCGTGCCTCTGGCGCTCGGGCAGGGCGACGGCGCGGAGATCCGCCAGCCGCTCGGCATCACCATTGTGGGCGGCCTGCTGGTCAGCCAGTTGCTGACCCTCTATACCACGCCGGTGGTCTATCTTTGTCTGGATCGCGCGCGCCTGCGCGCCCGGCGCTTCTGGTGGCGGCTGCGCTATGGCCGCGCCAGGGCCGGGCGTTTGGCGATCCTCAGCCGCAGAAGCTGAGTCTAGAACTATTGCTTTTAGAGCATTTTTTGATTGAAAATGGATATTTTCAATTTGCGCCGGAGAGATCCACCTTGATGAAATCCGCTTCGCTGTTGCGCAGCGAGATCGTGACGCCGGAAAGGCGCAATGCCACCGGATCCTTGAGTGGGGCGCGACCCACAACGGAAACTGCCGTGCCCGGAATCAGGCCCATGTCGCGGATGCGGCGGCCCATTTCTCCCAGGGCTTCCACGGCGGCGATTTTCCCCTGCTGACCGATCTGCATCTGGCGAAGATTGACGATCTGGCTCATGGCGCTTCCTTTTTGCGGCGCTTATGCCGGCTGGAATGTGGAACGCAAGGCACTAGAGCGGTTTAGCTCATTTCATGAGCAAACCGCTCTCTCGATCCGGCACGACGTCTGCGGCACGGAACTTTCCGTGAACCGCCGGGGGCGACATCTGACGGGCGTCGTGCCGGAAACATAACTGACGTGCTGCGAACTATGCCCTGTTTTACAGAATACGTCAAGAGAAAAGAAAGTCAATTTCAAATTGTTGTTTTTTTGCAGATGTCAGCGCGTTGCCTCGCGCATGCTCTGATGCCGCGCGCAATGCGGCGCGCCGCAGCGTTGCCGGTGTCCGGGGCTGAAAGGCGCGGGCCGCGGCATCCGTCGGCGGCCCGCGCCTTTTCTGGCCTGCAAGCGATTGTCAGGCTTTCGTGGCGGTCGCGCCTGCTTCCTCGCCAGCCAGGGGGGCGGTTTCGTGCCGGCCCTGCAAAAGATTCCGGTGGCCGGCAATGATCGCGTCCAGCACGTCGGGATCGGCCAGAGCCGTGGTGTCGCCGAGATCCTCAGAGACGTCGCTTGCGATTTTGCGCAGCATGCGGCGGATGATTTTGCCCGAGGTGGTTTTGGGCATGGCCTCCACAAACTGAATGTATTCCGGGCTGGCCAGGGCCCCGATGTCGCGGCGCACCGTGTCGCGCAGTTTTTTGCGCAAATCCGCGCTCCAGGGCACTTCGTCGCGGGTCACCACATAGGCGTAAATGGCTTCGCCCTTAAGGCTGTGCGGCATGGGCACCACCGCGGCTTCGCCCACTTCCGGGCAGGCGGCCAGCACGGCTTCGATTTCCGCTGTTGAGAGCCGGTGGCCGGAAACATTGATGGAATCGTCAATGCGCCCCAGAATCCAGAAGTAGCCGTCCTGATCAATTTCCGCGCCGTCGCCGGATTCGTAGCAGCCGAAGCGTTTGAAATAGGACTGATATTTTTCCTCGTCGTTGAAGACCCCGAGCATCATGCCCGGCCAGGGGCGGCGGATCACCAGATGCCCGGCTTTGCAGCCTTCTTCGGCTGCCTCGCCGTCGCGTCCGGCCGCTCCCATGACCGCGGCGTCAATGCCTGGCAGAGGCCTGGCGGCCGAGCCGGGCTTAAGCTTGGTGGCGTAAGGCATGGGGCTGATCATGGCCCCGCCGGTTTCGGTCTGCCACCAGGTATCCACAATGGGCAGCTCGCCGTCGCCGATGTTCTTGTGGTACCACTGCCAGGCCTCGGGATTGATCGGCTCGCCCACAGAACCCAGAATGCGCAGGCTGCGCAGATCATAACGCTCGGCCCAGGCCTCGCCCAGCCGCATCAGGGAACGGATCACCGTGGGCGCGGTATAGAAAATATTGACCAGGAATTTTTCCACAATGCGCCAGTAGCGGTCGGGTTTGGGCCAGGTGGGCACGCCCTCGAACATCACGGTTGTCGCGCCCAGGGACAGCGGCCCGTAAATGCCGTAGGTGTGGCCGGTGATCCAGCCTGTGTCGGCCGTGCACCAGTACACATCGTCGTCGCGCATGTCGAAGCACCATTGGGTCGTGTGGGCCGCATAGGTCAGGTAGCCGCCCGTGGAATGCATGATGCCCGCAGGCTTGCCCGTGCTGCCGCTGGTGTGCAGCAGAAAGAGCGTGTCGTTGGCGTCCATGGGCTCGCAGGGGAAATCCGGGTTGAGCGTGAAATCGTCAAGCAGATCATGCCACCAGACATCCCGGTTGGTCTGCATGTTCACATTGTCCAGCCCGGCATGGCTGACCACGACAACGTGGGCCACTGAAGGGCATTTTTCCAGAATGGGGTCCAGATTGGCCTTCAGCGGTTTGAATTTTCCCGCGCGCACCGCCGCGTCGGCAGTGATCACCACCCTGGCCTTGGAACCCTGGATGCGGCTGCGCACGCCGCCCTCGGCGTAGCCCGAGAAAATGGTGGTGTGGATGGCCCCGATGCGCGCGCAGGCCAGCATGGCAATGGCCAGCTCCGGGATCATGGGCATGTACAGCGCCACATGATCCCCCTTGCGGATGCGCAGGGAGCTCAGAGCGTGGGCCACGCGGCAGACTTCGGTATACAGCATCTGATATGTGTAGCAACGGACATCCATCTCTTTTTCGCCCTGCCAGATCAGGGCCGCTTTGTTGCGGCGGCCGGAGATCAGATGGCGATCAATGCAATTGAAGGCCGCGTTGAGCTTTGCGCCGGTGAACCATCTGTACTTGTGATGTTCCTCGTCGGCATCAAGAACCTTGTCCCAGCGCTTGAACCAATGTATCAACTGCGAAGCGCGCGCCCCCCAAAAGTCATTGGGGTCGTCCAGAGCCCGGCGGCACAGAGCGTCGTACTCCTCCTGGCCGCAGATCCAGGCTGAGGATTTGCCGTGCTCCGGCGGCAGATAGCTGCGTTTCTCAGTCAACAATGTGGTGATCCGTTCCTGAGACATGATCGGGCCCTCCCGCCTGTGCAAAACGTTAACGAAAGAGAGTCGGCACGGTTAGCCATGATACCGGAGTAAAGAGATTCTCAATCGTCGTCAAGCGTTCTGAAGTTGTTTGGGCTTTCAGTCATTGTTGTGCGGAAAAGCGCAATCTGCCGTCGGCATGCTGCCGCATGGGGGCTTTGGGCTTTTTTGAAGGGGATTTGTAAAGAGAAATAAATCACAAGAGCTGCAAAAATTTTTTTCTCTTTTTTTGCGCGCAAAGCGCGTGGGCAGGCATCTCAGAGCGTTTTGCAGGCGGGAACGGGCAGCACCAGGCCCTGATCCAGTAAAATCCGCGCCAGAGCCGTGACCGGCAGGCCCACCACTGTGCTCCAGGAGCCTTCCACCCGTTCCACCAAAAAGGCGCCCTGACCTTGAATGGCGTAGGCCCCGGCCTTGTCGTCAGGCTCATGGGTGCGCACATAGGCGCGCAGCACTGTACTGGGCCAGGGGTGAAAAAAGACCCGGCTCGTATCGCTGAGGCTCAGGCGGCAACGGTCGCCGCTTGCCGTCCGCATGCGCGGGGCAAGGCCTGCCGCGGGACGGCAAGGCGGCGCGGCTTCGGCTTTGGGCCTTCCCGCGTCCGCCGCGGGGGCTGGCGTTCTGCCCTGCGGCAAGACCAGGCAAACCGCGCTGATCACCTCATGGCTGCGGCCGGAAAGCCGCTCAAGCATGCGCAGCGCGTGGGCCTGATCCCGCGGCTTGCCCAGGATGTCGCCCTCAAGGGCCACCACAGTGTCCGCGGCCAGCACCAGGGCGTCGGCACAGGCCGGTTGGCAGGCCACGGCCAGAGCCTTGGCCTCTGCCGCGCGCACGGCGTACTGCCGCGGTTCCTCGCCGGGTTCGGGACGCGGTTCTGCCTTATCCGGCCGGGCCGGGACAAAGGGCAGGCCCCATTCTTCCAGAAACTGCCTGCGGCGCGGCGAGCCCGAGGCGAGAACCAGGCGGATTCCGGGGGCAAGCGCAAACAAGGCTTTCATACTTCTGTTCCCTTGTTCTCTGGTCCGGCTTCGGCCTTCACCAGAAGCCGGGTCGGGACGTGGAGGCAAAACGCAGGCCGCGAAAAGGCGGCTTCCCCCGTCAGGAAAACAACTCACAGCGCGAAAAGGGAAGGGCAGGAAGAAAAAAGCGCGGGTCAGTCTTGCGGAGCGTGGCGCAACACTTCCCGCCCCTGCATGTCCAGCACCCGGAATACGCCGCCCTCGCAAAGCCCGTAGCTGCGGGGCGAGCCTCCCTTGGGCAGAGAGAGCGAGCCGGGATTCCAGAAGTGCAGGCCGCCCAGGCTTTCCCCACGGGGAACATGGGTGTGCCCGCGCAGGATCACGCTGCCCGGCTGTATGCGGGGCAGGGGCGGCTGTTCCGGCAGGTGATGGCCGTGACTGGCGAAGATCCGCAGGCCGTCCGCGTTGATCCAGGCATTTTCCGCCAGGGGAAAGGGCAGCAGGGCCAGATCCACCTCGGCGTCGCAGTTGCCGCGCACGGCAGTAAGCGGAAAAGCCGTGAGCGCGGTCGTTTCTTCCAGCACCGCGCGCGTGTCGTACGCGGAGGGCAGGGGATTGCGCGGGCCGTGGTAGACCAGATCCCCCAGCAGAACCAGCAGGTCTGGCTTGAGAGCCTCGGCGCGGCGACGCAGAAAGCGCAGGCTTTCCAGAGAACCGTGCAGATCCGAAGCGATGAGCAGGCGCATCAGCGTTGCTCTCCGCCGCCTGGCGCGTCTTCCGGGTGTTCGCTGTTCCACCTGGCGCGGGGCACGGCTTCTTCCACCAGCATGATCGGGATTTCCTCCCGCACCGGATAAACCACCTCACAGGCCGCGCAGGCAAAACCCGTGGTCTGGCCATCGCGGCCCAGAGCCGCCAGGGAGCCCAGGCAGCGCGGGCAGGCCAGGATCTGCAATAATTCTTCAGTGTTGATGCTCATATTTTTTCCTTGCCGTACATCAGGCAGGAGGCAACATAGCCCGATGCGGGCCCGGATTCAAGGGGCGCTTGCGCCGGGAGGGATTCACCCCTGAGATGATTTCCGTAAAAATTCATTGTAATTTTACATGGTTGCAAAAGGAATTTCACGCTAACAGCGCATGCTTCCGTGCCGGAGGAGCCTTGCATTTTTCTTCTGATCGCATAGCGTAGGCATACAGCGGATCAGCCTTGAAAAATATCCGCGCTTCAGAGCGGATGCGCCTTGCTGTGCAAAGCCCGGGCAGGATAAAATTTTTTGCCGCCCGGAAGCGGCGTTTAGCGCGGCGGCAGCCGCATTGATCCGCCTTGGAGATGGAAAACGCGCATGAAATTGATCGACCTGCATACCCACACCAGTGCCTCTGACGGCACGGACAGCCCTTCGGCCCTGGTGAAGAAGGCGCATGCCGCCGCTCTGGCCGCGCTGGCCGTGACGGATCACGACACGCTCTCAGGTCTGGAAGAAGCCGAAGAGACCGGCCGATCTCTGGGGATCAGGGTGATACGGGGCTGCGAGCTTTCCACGGGCACAGAGCACGGCGAAGTGCATATTCTGGGGCTGTGGCTGCCCCGCAAGGCGCAATCCCTGCAGGATCAGCTCGTGCAACTTCGCCGCAAGCGGGCCGAGCGCAACGCCCGGATTGTGGACAGGCTGCGCGGCCTCGGGCTTGCGATCAGTCTGGAAGACGTGCGCGAGGTCGCCCAGGGCGAAAGCGTGGGGCGGCCGCATATCGCGGAAGTTTTGCTGCGCAAGGGCTATGTGAAGGACTTGCGGCAGGCGTTCGTGGACTATCTCGGCTCGCACGGCAAGGCCTTTGTGCCCAAAGAGGTGCTGGAGCCTGAAACAGCCGTGCGCTTGCTGGCCCAACTGGGGGCCACGGTCTGTCTGGCGCATCCCATGCTGCAAAAATACCCCCGGGGCTGGCTGGAAGGCTTTACCGGCCGGCTGGCCGGATATGGGCTCACGGCTGTTGAGGCATGGCACAGCGAGCATTCCGAAGCAGACGTGCGCGCCTGCCTCGCTCTGGCCAGACGCTTCGGCCTGGGCCTCAGCGGCGGGTCGGACTATCATGGCGGCAACAAGCCGGGCATCTGTCTGGGCGTGGGGCGCGGCGGCCTGCGGATATGCCTGGAGGTGCTCGAAGCTCTGGAGGCGCGGCGGCGGGCGCAGGGCCTGCCGTGCTGAGTTCTGGCAGCATGGGCCATGCCGGAAGGCTTTTTCCTTCTTTGGCGCCCCGATCCTTTCAGCAGGGCCGGGCCGGGATCAGCGCGTCACGAGAGATCATGCCTTCCGGCCGCAGCATTTTTTGTATTTTTTGCCGCTGCCGCAGGGGCAGGGATCATTGCGGCCCACGCGCGGCGCGGCCTTGGCCGGTCTGCCTTTGGCCGGCGCGCTTTCGGACTCGCCGCCGCCGGAGTAGGAAAGCTGGCGGGCTTCTTCCCTGTGCCGGAATTCCCTGGCCAGAGCTTCCTTTTCGGCCGCGGCGCGGGCCGCTTCCTCTTCCGGGCTGACCTGCTGCACGCGCACGCGGGTCAGAGCGCGGAACACGCTCTCCCGGATCTGGAAGAGCATTGCCTGAAACATCTCAAAGCCTTCGCGCTTGTACTCCAGCTTCGGGTCTTTCTGGCCGTAGCCGCGCAGGCCGATGCCGTCGCGCAGGGCGTCCATGTTGCGCAAGTGTTCCTTCCAGCAGCGGTCCAGCTCTTCGAGCAAAAAGTAGCGTTGAATCTCCCTGGCGCTATCCCCGGCCTCACGCTGCAAATCGCTCAGAATGCCGCGCACCAGCTTTTCGCATTCTTCGCGCTCGGGCAGGGGCGCGTTTTCGGGAAGCACGCGATCCAGGTTGAAGACCTCGCGCAGCCGGGCCAGAGCGGTCTGGCGCGCGTCTTCCACGGCGTCGGGCGAGGCGTTGGCCAGCGGGCCGTAGGCGTCGTCCAGCACGTCGCTCATGAACTCTTCCAGCACCGGCTCAAGATCCTGCTCCACCATAAGCTCGCGCCGCAAGGCATAAATCACCTCGCGTTGCTGGTTCATGACATTGTCGTAATCCAGCAGGGTTTTGCGGATTTCAAAATGGTGGGCTTCCACGCGCTTCTGCGCGCCTTCCACGGCGCGGGTGACCATGGCGTTTTCTATGGCTTCCCCATCGCGCAGACCGAGCTTTTCCATGAGCCCCTTGATCCGATCCGAGCCGAACAAACGCATCAGATCGTCTTCCAGGGAAAGGTAGAAACGCGAGGAGCCGGGATCGCCCTGGCGGCCGGCGCGGCCGCGCAACTGGTTGTCGATGCGGCGGCTCTCATGGCGCTCTGTGCCCAGGATGTGCAGCCCGCCCAGATCCACCACGCCCTCGCCGAGCACAATGTCCGTGCCGCGCCCGGCCATATTGGTGGCAATGGTCACTTTGCCCGGCTGCCCGGCCTGGGCCACGATTTCCGCTTCTTTTTCATGCTGCTTGGCGTTGAGCACATTGTGCGGAATGCCCAGCTTGCTCAGGCGCTGGGAGAGCATTTCCGAGGTTTCGATGGAAATGGTGCCCACCAGCACGGGCTGCCGCTCCTTGTGCAGATCCGCGATGGCTTGCACAATGGCGTCAAATTTCTCCTGGCGGCTGCGGTAGATGAGGTCCGGGTAATCCTTGCGGATCATGGGCTTGTTCGGCGGAATGGAAATGACTTCCAGGTTGTAGATCTGCTGAAATTCCACGGCTTCGGTATCGGCCGTGCCGGTCATGCCCGAAAGTTTGTCGTACAGGCGGAAGTAGTTCTGAAACGTGATGGAAGCCAGGGTTTGATTTTCCGCGGCGACGGTCACATGTTCCTTGGCCTCCAGAGCCTGATGCAGCCCGTCGGAATAGCGGCGCCCGGCCATCAGGCGGCCGGTGAACTCGTCCACGATGACCACCTGATCGTCCTGCACGATGTAATCCACATCCCGCTTGAAGACCTGATGGGCCTTGAGGGCCTGCAAAACATGATGCTGGGCCGTGATGTTGGCCGGGTCAAAGAGATTGTCCACGCGCAGCAATTCTTCGCAGCGGGCCACGCCCGCATCCGTGAGCATGGCGGTACGGGCTTTTTCGTCAATGGTGTAATGCTCCGGCGTGAGTTGGCGCACAATGTCGTCCACCGTGCGGTACATGCCCACGGACTCCTCGGACGCGCCGGAGATGATCAGCGGCGTGCGCGCTTCGTCGATCAGGATGGAGTCCACTTCGTCCACAATGGCGAAGTTGTGGCCGCGCTGCACGAGCTGCTGCGCGTAAAACTTCATATTGTCGCGCAGATAGTCAAAGCCGAATTCGTTGTTGGTGCCGTAGGTGATGTCCGCATTGTAGGCGGCCTTGCGCTCCTCGTCGTCCATGTCGTGCACGATGACGCCCGTGCTCAGGCCCAGGAAGGAGTAAAGCCTGCCCATCCAGGCCGCGTCGCGCGACGCCAGATAATCGTTGACCGTGACCACATGCACGCCCTTGCCGGCCAGGGCGTTCAGGGCCACAGCCAGGGTGGCCACCAGGGTTTTGCCTTCGCCGGTCTTCATTTCCGCGATTTTACCCTTGTGCAGGACTATGCCGCCGACCAGCTGCACGTCATAATGGCGCATGCCCAGCACCCGGCGCGAAGCCTCCCGCACCAGGGCAAAGACCTCGGGCAGCAGACTGTCCAGGCTTTTGCCTCCCTCCTGCACGTCTTTTTTGTAGCGGGCGATGCGGGCCGCGAAATCCGCATCAGCCAATTGCTGCATCTCCGGCTCCAGGGCATTGATGCGCTGCACCTGCGGACGAAGGCGGCGCAGATAGCGCTCGTTCTTGCTGCCGAAGATTTTTTTAAAAAGAAAAGCGAACATCTGTGCTCCTCTGATGCACACGGGGCGCGTTTGCAGTGCGGCAGAATACTCTTTTGAAATAACGGAACATGCCCGGAACACTAGAGCATTTTGCTTTTGAAACGCTCGCTCCGGCGCTTAACGGCGCAAGTAAATTGCGCCTGCGCCTGCACGGCGGGCATGGCTTCGCCCTGCCAGAGCGTTTAGCTAATTTCATTAGCAAAACGCTCTAAAAGCCGTCGCCAAAGAAGAGGCGTCAGGCGGATCGCAGGCAGGGAGAACGACAATTTCATACGGGCGAATCAAGCGCGGCGTTCCCGGCACTATTCCGCCCGGGCGGCAGCCTGCCGCAGCCGGGCCGCGGACACGGCGCGAGCTTGAAACCCGCCCTTTATATCTTATCAAAATAAGCCATAATGCCATGCTTTGCAATGCGCGGTCGCGCCGTTCAGGGAAAAAGGAAGCCGGGCATTTCCGCCCGGCTCTTCAAAGGAGGCGCGTGCTGTCCAGAGCATTTTCAAAGAGAAAATGCTCTAGTCTGCCTTCAAATCCTGAATGAGCGCGGTCAGGCCCTGAGCCTGGGCGGCCAGCTCCGACACGGCCTTGGATGCTTCGGACATGGCTTCGGACGTCTGGCGGGACATGTCGTTGACCTGCACGATGGACTGGTTGATCTCCTCGCTGGCCGCGGACTGCTCCTCGCTGGCCGCGGCAATGGCATTGACCTGATCCGCCGTGGCTTCCACTGTGGCCACGATTGCCTGCAGGGCCGCGCCAGACTGTCCGGCCAGTGCCGTGGCCTCGCCGATGCGCTGCACCGCGTTGTCCATCCCGGTCATGCTCTTGGCCGTGCTTTCCTGGATGGCCTTGATGGCGTTGCCCACATCGTTGGTGGAGGCCATGGTTTTTTCAGCCAGTTTGCGCACTTCGTCGGCCACCACGGCAAAGCCGCGCCCGGCTTCGCCCGCGCGGGCAGCCTCAATGGCCGCGTTCAGGGCCAGCAGGTTGGTCTGATCCGCAATATCCGAGATAACGCCCATGATACGGGTGATGTCCTGGGCATGCTCATTGAGCTGGGCCATGTCATCCTTGAGTTCCAGGGAGAGCTGATGCACCTGCTCAATGCTGTGCACGGCCTGTTCCACCACCTGGGCCCCGGCTTCGGCTTTCTGCTTGGTTTCGGCTGAAGCCTGGGAGGCCGAACCCGCGTTTTTGGCCACTTCCTGCACGGTGGCGTTCATTTCGTTCATGGCTGTGGCCGCTTCGGCAAGGCGGGTGGCGGATTCGGCCGCGCCGCGATCCGACTGCTCAATCTGGGCCGAAAGCTGGGTGGAGGCCGAAGAGACGACACTGCCCACCTGCTCCAGCTTGTCCGCGGCTGCCAGCATGGCTTCGGTCTTGGCCTGGGCCTGCCTGCTGGCGGCCTCGGCCTCCAGCATGGCTTCCTGAGCCTTGGCGGACTGCTCCTTGGCGTTTTCCGACTCGCGCCGGGCTGCGTCGATCATTTCCTTGAGATGATCCACCATGCTGCGCAAGGCGTCGCAAAGCGTGCCCAGTTCATCAGTGCGGGTCACGGTGAGCTTGCTGTCCAGATTGCCGTCGGCCACGGCCTTGGCATAATTGACGCTCTGCAGCAGGTCGCGGATAATGGGCCGCATGACCAGAAAGATAATCAGACCCACGAGAGCCGCCCCGGCCAGCATGATGCCCAGCGCTATATTGCGGATAAAGGCCGTGGCCTCCTCAATTTCCGAAATATCCATGCAGGTGACGGTGATCCAGCCGGATTCAGAGTCCAGCCGGAAATTGAGCATCCGCTCCACGCCGGCACTGGTGGTATAGCGCAAGGCGCCCTCGGGCGAAGCCAGCACCTGCCGTCCCCAGTCCACCTTTCGGGCGTCGAATTCCTGGATCAGTTTGGCGTTGGGATGGGCCAGCATCAGGCCCTCGTTGTCTATAATATAGGCAAAGCCGGTTTTGCCGATGCGCGCGCCTTCAATGGTGTTCTTCACCACTGTGGCGCAGGGCAGAATAGCGTAGAGGACGCCGGCCGGTTTGCCGGCGAGGTCGAGCAGGGGCGTGGAGATCACCAGGACCTTGTCGTGGGTGCCCATGCTCACGAGTGGCGAGGAGATAACGGTTTCACCCTGCATGGATGCCTGAAAATAGGCGCGCTTGCCGATATTGACTTTGCCGATGGCTTCCTTGTTGCTGCCCGCGACGACCAGGCCGTCGGGCCCGGCAATGTTGACCACCGGGAAGGTGGCATACAGGCTGGCGAAACCCTCAAGAGCATCCTGAGCCATTTGCGTGGCCGCGGCCACCTCGGCGGGGTCGACCGTGGCGGCCACCTCGGAGGGGTCGACCCCGGCCCGGCCCCCGCTCAGAATGTTGCTCAGAGGGCGCAGCTGGCCCGTGGTCGCCATGGCCCGCACGCTGTCCTTATAGGTGACGGCGGCGTTGCTCACGCCCTTGTGCAGAATGTTGTTGCTCACTTCCAGTTCCTGCGTGAAGCTCTCCTCCAGCTGGTCGGCGATCATGCCGGCAACCAGCAGGGTGCTGCACAGGATCAGAACAACAAGGGCCGTAAGGCTGGGAACCAGGAGTTTGTTCCGGATTGAGAGCCTCATGCTTTCCCCTTTGCGAAGCGGTTGTGCGTTGCGAAAAAATGTCAAACCTCCTCTGTCTGAAAGGATACACTGTCAGAGTGAAATTTCTTTCTCAACCATGTGACAGTAAACTGAACTTTTTAAGAAAAATCATCTCAACGGCGAATCCCCCCTGTCTCTCTGCACGCAAAGTCCTGCCTCCATCCCAGGCGTTGCGGCCTTCAAAGCGCCGTGCGCAAATTATAAAATCTATATATTTCATATAGATAGCTGTACATGAAAAAATTGTGCGGCCCGTGCGGGCGGCAAAAGCAGCCAAAAAAGCCGCATGCCCGGTTGGATGTCTCTCCTGTCGGCAATCCGTTGCCTCGCTTAAGAGCGGAAGCGATGTTCGCATCGGTGATTTGTCGTGAAGCGTAAGTACCGGCAAGCGCAGGGGAATTGCCTGCCCAGGCAGCCGCCGTCCCCGGCTCCTGCCGCAGCAGCCGGGAGCCTTTGCCTTAATTTTTACCGGAATTGTCCGATACAGGGAGAAGGAAGACGGTCGCGGCCTTGCTCAGGCCTCGTGGTATTCCTGCTTGATCACGGCTTCGGATTTGATCCGATCCAAAAGCTCGGCAAAGACGGCTTTGACGTTTTCGCGGATATCCCCGGCCACCACCAGAAAGAGCAGGTCATCGCCGGGTTTGAGCAGGCCTTCGCAGGCCTCGGCCAGAATGGCGAAAATGCCCGGGCGCTGCTCCATTTCGCGGCAGATGGCGCGCATTCTGGCCTCGTCATGGCGCACGCGCACCGCGCTTACCGGCGCATGATCCTTGCGGGACCAGGCGCGCACCACCCCGTTGTGCACAAGCGTCATGCCCACATGCTCCGCAAAGCCGGGGCGGGCTTTAAGTTCCTGAAGAGTTTTGGTAATATCCATGAGACCCGCCTTGGTTGATGCGTTTTGGAACAGGGCCGCAGTGACAGTATACATGTGTTTTGCGCCCTCATAAAGGATTTTGTGCATGGCCCAGCTATCTCAGCTCCTCTCCCGCCTGCCCGAGAGCAAAGATGTGCGCATGAGCACGATGGGCCATGTGCTCTGGGTCTGCTGGCATGCCAGGCTCACGCCGGCCGTCAACCAGACCCTGCTCAACTACGGCGGCATGCTGGTGGGCGAGGAGCATGAGCAGGCGCTCTGGTTCTTTTTTACCGACGACGTGTTCCTGGCGCTGGCCCGGCTGATGGTCTGGGGCAATTTCAATGATCTCGCCGTGAGCATTGAGCTCTTCCCCGGCCGTCTGCAACTGGGCGGCAAGCGGGAGGCCAGCCTTTTGCTGGACGGCGCTCTGTGCGCCCAGGAAATGCTTGTGCGCGACACCTTCGAGGTCTGGGTGCACCCCAAAAGCCGGGAGGGCAAAAACGCCCTGCCGGGCATTGCCTTTGAGCCTCAGCCCGGCCGCCAGGGCATGTGCTCGGTGGACTGGGCCACCATTGTGGTGGATGTGCGTATGCCGTACTCCTCCACCCAGGCCTGGTTCGCGCTGCTGCATCCCCTGGGCAGCCCTCTGGACAAAGCTTTCCAGAGCGGCTGGAGCTCCATGTTCAAGCGCATCGAGGCCTTGTTGCAGAAGCACAAAATCAAGTCCATCGTGCACGAAACCTTTGTCATCGTGGCCGTGGACAATCTGCTGATGCTGCGCACCTTTCTGCGCGACTATCTGCACAGTTTCGACAAGCAGAACAACGACCCCGGCGATTACTGGCCCTGCGTCTGCGTGGTGGCCGACCGCAACAACCTCAATTTCAACACCGACCTGCCCAAGAAGATTGGCCTGCAATGGGACAATCTGATGCCGGATTTTCCGTACATGAGCTACCGCAACGCCTATCTGCTGGGCGAGGGCTTCACGGTGCGGGATCTGCGCTTCACCGGCGAGCAAACCAGCATGGACAGTTGGTGCAACGTCCTGCTGGATGAAAACAGCATCAGCGGCCGCTCCATTCCCCTGTTGATGGCCGCCCAGCTCAGCGGCGGCACTGCCGGGGGCGCGGGTTGCTTTTACTGCGGCATCCACACCCACACGGCCGCCGAATGCCCCACGCGCACCTATTTCCCCAGCCGCGCCGAGATCTGGGATGAAATGGCAGGCATGGATCTGGAAAAGATCAACGAGGGTTTTCGCCAGATCGAGATGGTGCTCGACCGCAAGGGCGTGGACGGCTATGAGGAGTTGCTGGAAGGCGAGGACGATGCCGCCGTGCTGCTGCAGGCCGTGCTGGATCTCAACAGCCCGAGCCAGTTGCGCAATGTGCCCAGGCATTGGCTCTACCGTATGCGCGAGCCGGACCCGGATGAGGAAAAGCCCGCGCGCGACGACAGCCCGGCCTGGGATCTGCTGGATCGGCTTGCCCAGACCGCGCCCGACAATCTGCCGGATCTGGAAACAAAGCTGAAGCAGGCCATTGCCCGGCATCAGCGCGATCCGCGTCTGCGCATGGTGCGGGCTTTTCTGCTGATCGAAAAAAATGACTTCAGCCATGCCGCGGCCTGTTTCCGCGAAGCCGCAAGCCTGACCCCCGCGCCCACGTTGCAGGCCTGGAACGAATATCTGCTTGCCCGACTGGCCGAGGAGCAGGGGCAGTTCGGCCCGGCCATTGAGCAGTATGCCCAGGTCTTGCGGGTCATGCCCCAATGGCGGGACGTGCAGTACAGGGGCATTGTCTGCCGGGTCAAAATGGGCTTTGCCGAGCAGGTTCTGGAGCAGATCGTCAAACTGGTGCGCGAGGAGCCCGCCTATTTCAACCGCATTCTCATTGATCCGGCCCTGGAGCGCGGCCGCCTGCTGATCCTTTCCTCTCTGTACGACCTCTGGGAGGAGGCCAAAAAAAACGCCGAAGAGGAACGCGTCAAAATCAATGCCCTGGAGGCCCGCCTGAGCGCCTGGTTTTCCGAGGATCATCCGGTGCAGATGCAGCTCGGGCATAAAATCCGCAAACTGGAAGCCCTGAGCAACGTCAACAACTACATTGCCTTTTTGCAGGTGGTGGAAGAGCGTCCGACTCTGGAAAAAGAGCTGGATGAAAGCATCGAGCGCGAAGTCGAAGACCTGCGCAACCGCTACAAGTATTATCTGGACGTGCTGCAGGAGATACGCGACGAGGCTTCCTGGTTTCCCTTCCCTTCGGTGCTGCGCGAGTTCAGCAGCGATTTCAATGAAAGCGCGGGGATCATCAACTGGGCCTTTGCCTGCAACTTCAACGAGGCCGAGATCTTCCAGCGCGCGCAGGCCTCCATGCCCAGGCTGGCCGCCTTGTTGCGCAACCTGAAAAAGCGCCTTCAGTTCCTGCGCATGGTGCGCGACGGCACGCTCTTTGCCATGACTATGGGCAAAACCTTCTTCTGGGTGGAGACAGTGGGCCTCTTGTTCTGCTTTATCGGCATCCCCATTGTGGTCTTCTGGGGCGAAAGCCTCTACCTGGGCTGGCTCAGGGATCTGCTCGGGGAGAACCAATGGTCCATCCAGAAGGTTCTGAGCGTGATTGTCACCATGATTGCTCTGGGCCTGGCCGCCCTGCGCACCACCCTGGTCTTTGACCGCAAGCGCGAAAAACTTCTGGAGCAGGCCCGCAGCCAGCGCGAAAAAGCGCAGCAGATGCGCCTGGAGCGCATTCGCAAGCAGCGCATGGCCGAAGCGGAAAACGCCCGCCGCGTCCAGCAGGCCGAGGCCGAGCGCGAGATGCAGCGGCAGTTGAAGGAACGCATGCGCAAGGACTAGAGCAGATTACCTTTGACTTTTTATGAATTTCAAAGGTAATCTGTTCTAGAGCATTTTGCTTTTGAAATTATTCAATTTCAAAAGCGGCGCTGCCATCATTTCGCGTCCAGAACGCGGTCTGGACGCTCATTCGGCGCGGGCGTCCGCTCCCGCGGCCGCCAGAGCAATTTCAAAGTGAAATTGCTCTAACTAATTTCATTAGCAAAACGCTCTGATTCAGTGGGAAGCGCCGCGAAAAACATCTTGCCTCCAGGGCCCGCATGGCCTGCGGCGTGCTGTTTTTTCACAGCATAGCCGTTGCCTTGTCGGATACATGCCGGATAAGCCCCGGCTTTTGAAAAGGAGTCCGCCGTGCCGAGCCTCAAAGACTTTGCCTTGTACGATATAGACTGGAATCTCACGCCCGAGCATGCGGTAACCATGTATCTGGAATGGGGCAACAATGACTGGCATTCGGAATACCCGCCGGTGCGCTCCAAAGACGACGTGGCGCAGTATTTTGTGGTGGACAGTTGGAACGATCCGCCGGTCATCCGTCTGGTGCGCCGCAATTCCGAGCGCGCCGAGGATCTGATTGTCGTGCCCCTGCCCCAGGATCTGCTGGAAGATTTCCGCCGGGCGCACGGCCAGTGGCGCGGCATCAGCGAGCCCACGCCCGGGATCAAGGCCTGGCTCAAGGCCGAGCTGGGGCAGCAGAGCTTGTGATGCCTCTGGCGCTGCTGCGCAGCGCAGAGCGTCGCTTTGCCGAAAAAAGAGTGCGGCGAGCGGCAAAGCCACGCGGTCTTTGCGCGGCGCGCGCGATCACGTCCGCGCGCCCGGCTAGAGCATTTTCTCTTTGAAAATGCTCTGCTGACGCGAAAGCGGCAGCCGCCGCAACGCGGCGTACATTCAGGCGAAAACCGCGTTTTTCGCCTGAATGCCAGCTTTGACTTTCATAAAAAGTCAAAGGCAATCTGCTCCAGGTCAGCGCGCGCCGAATCCCGGCACATGGAAGCGCTGTTCCAGCCAGCGTAAAAGCCAGGAAGCCAGGGTCACCATGATCAGATAATAGGCTCCCACAGTCAGGAAAACCTCGGTAAAGCGAAAGGTGTCCGAAGCCACCACCTTGCCTTCGCCCATCAGTTCCATGCAGGTCACCAGATAGGCCAGGGAACTGTATTTGATCAGATAAATGATTTCGTTGCCGCAGCCGGGCAGGGCCCGCCGGGCCGCCTGGGGAATGACGATCCAGACCACTGTTTGCAGGGTGCTGAAGCCCAGGGCCTGGGCCGCGCGGATCTGCCCCTGGCGGATGGAAAGCAGGGCCCCCCGGATATATTCCGACTGGTATGCCGCGGTGCAGAGAATGAAGGAAGTCAGGGCCGCGCCGTAGGGCGCGAAATAAATGCCCAGCTTGGGCAGGGCGTAATAGATCATCATCAGTTGCACGGCCAGGGGCACGCCGCGCAGCAGGGCCGTGTACCAGTCGCCCAGGCGGCGCAGCCAGCGCGGCCCGAAAACGCGCGCGCAGCCGAGCAGCACCCCGCCCACAAAGCCCAGGCTCCCGGCCGGGATGATCAGCGCCAGGGAAACCAGAAGGCCCTTGTTGAGCGCGGGCAGCAGCTCATGGCTGAAAAAGGCCGTATCCAGCATGCCCCCTCCTTAGAGCATTCTTGATTGAAAATATCCATTTTCAATCACTGCGCTGCCATCATTTCGCGTCCAGAGCGCGGTCTGGACGCTCATTCGGCGCGGGCGTCCGCTAACGCTGTCGCCAGAGCGGTTTAGCTCATTTCATGAGCAAAACGCTCTAGAGCATTTTGCTTTTGAAATTATTCAATTTCAAAAGCGGCGCTGCCATCATTTCGCGTCCAGAACGCGGTCTGGACGCTCATTCGGCGCGGGCGTCCGCTCCCGCGGCCGCCAGAGCAATTTCAAAGTGAAATTGCTCTAGAGCAGATTACCTTTGACTTTTTATGAAAGTCAAAGGTGGCATTCAGGCGAAAAACGCGGTTTTCGCCTGAATGTACGCCGCGTTGCGGCGGCTGCCGCTTTCGCGTCAGCAGAGCATTTTCAAAG
>NZ_JAAKEH010000032.1:0-36908 GCF_011039095.1 Desulfovibrio sp. ZJ200
CCCTTGCGGCGTAAGCCTTGGAATTATGACAAGGAGTTATACAAAAAACGCAATGAAGTTGAGAGACTGTTTCGACGCTTGAAGGGCTACAGGCGCATAGCAACCCGCTATGACAAGCTTGACGCCTTATTTCTTGGCTTCATTCTGTTTGCCCTCATCGTTGAAGGACTTAAAAAGTGTTAACAGACCCTAGCCCGCATCAGTCAAGGGAAAGTCAAGCATCGGCCAAGCACGGATCAGGCCATTCCTAATTCTCAAGTTTCTTGACTCCCCATAGAGGCTGTGAGCTGTCTGTGAGGCCGCACGAAAAATGAGTGTGAGGCCGCATGAAAAATGAGAATGAGCCGCACAAGAAATGAGAACGTGCCAAAGCTCACTTCAAGCTTTGGCACGTTTTTGTCTGGATGTCGGAGCGGTTTACTCGAAGTTGCGGATGAGCAGTTCCGGGGACTTGAGATTTTTGCCATTGCTGCAGGTGTAGGGCACCTCGGCCTCTTCAGCGGACAGCTGCTCTTCTAGAGCAGATTACCTTTGACTTTTTATGAAAGTCAAAGGTGGCATTCAGGCGAAAAACGCGGTTTTCGCCTGAATGTACGCCGCGTTGCGGCGGCTGCCGCTTTCGCGTCAGCAGAGCATTTTCAAAGAGAAAATGCTCTATCCGCAGCAGGTTGAGCTTGGGGCCGCGCACCGCCGCGTAGCCGAAAGCTGGCCTGTCATTCATTCTTCCCCCGAAACACATCTGCTGAAGATAATAGAAACGTGCTGCCCGCTGGATATCAGTCAGCGTGTCCGCCTCAACGCGCTTCAGGCGTTCAAATTCGTCACGCGAAATAAGAACCCACTTGAAGTAGCGCACGAATTCTTCCAAATGATGCTGGATGACACGGTAAAACGTCACGATTTCAAGGTTGATGTCGTTGATGGCCTCAACCTTGGATTCCTCCTTGCGGAACAGTACCCAGGCCACTCCGGCGAAGGGTTCGCAATAGCAAACATGTTCCGGGAGCATGGCCACGATACGTTTGGAAAGACGGGATTTGCCACCCATCCAGCCGGCAAGCGGAGAACGGGCACTGAGATTGGACATGAAACATAACCTCGGTGATTATGGCCCAGCGTAATCCCACACGCTAAACAAAAAGATTGTCCCTGGCGGACAAAACGCAGGCGGTTACTCGCGGATGCCTTTTACATCCGTGGGCCGTGGCGGACTTGGAGTCCGTCGGCGGGGGGGGGGCTGTGCAAACCTTGCCCCCCGCCATCTGCCTGGGAGGCAGCGTATCTCCGCAAGAGACAGGATGCCCGTACAAGGGGGAGGAAAACTATGGCGGCGTCACGATAGCGTGGCCCACGGGCCGGGTGCCGGTAAAAATCACAGCCACCATGCGGGACAATGCGGACCGCAGGATAAGAAGACATCCGGCATAAAATTTGTCAAGTAAGTTTTCTCCAAAGAATACATGTAGGCTTGACTTGTTCAACGCCGCACTGATAAATGATGCGATATATAAATTTATGAGAGAAGAGGATTCAAATTTATCTTATTCTTGAACTGAGAGCAAACATGCGCATGAGAACTTAAGATTATATATATGTGATTATATAATACTGTGTTTGCGGAATAATATAAATAGCTATACAGAATACAACAATTATCAATCGTTAATTGAGGCAAGTATGTATAGACATAAAAGACTCCTGACGGTTTTTTGATTGGAACCTTCAAAGAAGGCTCCGGGCGCTCACAACCGCCAGGCAGCGGCAAACAGTTTGCCGCTGCCCCAGGGCTTGCCGTGTTACCTTTGCGCGGCGCAAAGGGATCAGTTGTGCAGCACAATAGAGAAATTGAGATACCAGGCAAAGCCGACCCAGGCCAGATACGGCAGAAACAGATATGCGCCCATGCGGCTGAGGGGCAGGCTTTTCCAGACGTAGAGCAACAGGAGCGCAAAAAGCGCGGATATGATGACCAGACCCGCGGTGGGGCTGCGCAGGTAAAAAAAGACAGTGCTCCAACTGAAATTTACTGCCAGTTGCAACAGGAAGATGCCGGTGGCAACGCCCCGGCCGGGCCGCCCGCTGTTTTGCACCAGGGACATGGAAAGCCCCATGAGAATGTAAAGCACTATCCAGACCAGGGCAAACACCCAGCCCGGCGGGGTTAGCAGTGGTTTGTGGAGGAACGGATACCAGTCGCGCAGCGCATCACTCTGCAAGGCCGACGCACTCATGCCGACAGCAAGACAAAGCACTGGCCAGAAAAGAAATCTCAGATATTTCATCAGAGAAACCTCGATTGCGTCAAAGAAAGATGTTGAATACGGAGCAGTAAGCGTCTTTGCGCCGGATATTTACATAAAATATCAGGCAGGAATTCTCTTTTTACTGCTCACTGGAAGCAAGTTTCTATCAAAACTCCGGCAAATACAAGAGCGCGTTGCGTGCCTTTACCAGAAATCCCCTGATTGCCGGGCCGTCACACAGGGCAAATGCGCGCGGTCGCGCCACGAGGCCCTTGCTGCCTGCGCCTGATGCCGGGCGGCAACGGTCGCGCGCCCGCCCTGAAAAAGCCATAAAAAACCGCGGCATATGCCGCGGTTTTTTATGGCTTTTTCAGGGACGCGCTAATCGCACACGCCGGTATGTTCCGGGCCTTCCGGCACGGCGCAGGCTTCCTGCCGCTGGCCTGTGCCGTTGCACTCAACGCAGATCGTGCCGTCTTCATTCCGGCCTGTGCCGCCACAGGCCGAACAGGTGGTATATCCTTCATCGGATGTTATGGTCATGATCAATACCTCCGTTGTCGATAATCTCAACAGTATTGACCATAGCATGCAAAGCGAAAAAGTTACAGCGCGGCTGTGACGGCAAGCCGCGTCCCAGGCATTGTACCTGCGCCGGGCAGGCAATCGCGCAGGCGCAGATCACAGGCGCTGGCCGCGTCGCCGCTGTGCCTGTTGCTCAAGGTCATGCGCCGCTCCCTTTAGTGGGTGCCGAAAATGCGATCCCCGGCGTCGCCGAGGCCGGGGATGATGTAGCCGTTTTCATTGAGATGATCGTCAATGGCCGCGGTGTAAATGTCCACATCCGGGTGCAGGGCCTCCACCTTGGCAATGCCCTCGGGCGCACAAACCAGATTGAGGCTGCATATCCGGCGGCAGCCGTGCTTTTTCAGCAGATCGATCGTTGCGATCAGGGAGCCGCCCGTGGCCAGCATGGGGTCCAGAATGATCGCCAGGCGCTGCTCCAGATCCCTGGCCAGTTTGACGTAATACTCAACCGGCTCCAGGGTGTCCTCATTCCGGTACAGGCCCACCACGCTGATTTTCGCGCCCGGGATCATGTCCAGCACGCCGTCCATGAGCCCGAGACCGGCGCGTAAAATGGGCACCACCGTCACGTTTTTCCCTGAAATGGCCTCAATTTCCACGGGCCCGGCCCAACCCTCCGCGATCAGCTTTTCCGTGCGAAAGCTCTTGGTGGCCTCGTAAATGAGCAGGCGCGCCACTTCATTGGCCACAACGCGAAATTCGCGGGTGGAGGTGGATTTCATGCGCAATATGCCCAGCTTATGCCGCACAAGGGGATGATCAACCACACAGACGGCCATGCGCCCTCCTCTCCGGGAGCCCTGCTCTCAGGCAGCCAGAGTAAATATAACAATGTGTTTTAACAGTATTTATTATATAAAGCCTATGCTCCGGAAAACAAAGTGTCAAGCCGTGGCACTGCCGGAGGCAATGCAGGAGGATGCAAAAGCGCCGGTTTACAGTGAGACGCTTTTGGAGTAGGCACAAACGCATTCATTGCAAGCGGTTCGCGCTGCCCGAGGGCCTGCCGCATGAGCTCCCGAAAGATACGCATTGCTTCGGCCACGCGGGCAGGTCCGGCATGTGGAAGGGGAAAACAATGGACATACGCGACCTGCAAACTCCGGCCCTGCTGTTGGATGAAGAACGCCTGCGCGCCAACATCGGGCGTCTGAAGGGCCGTTTGCACAAGAAAGGCGTGGCGCTGCGGCCGCACTGCAAGACCTGCAAAAGCATTGACGCGGCCCGGCTCTGCCTGTCCGGCCCGCAGGGCCCCATTGCGGTTTCCACCCTGGCCGAAGCCGAATACTTTGCGGCCCGCGGCATCACGGACATCTGTTACGCGGTGGGCATCGCGCCCGGCAAGCTCGGGCGCGCCGCGGCCCTGCGCGAAAAGGGCGTCGCCTTGTCTCTTGTGCTGGACAGCGTGGAAAGCGCCTGCCTTCTGGCCCGTTTCGCCGGGGATCGCCACTGCGTTTTCGATCTTCTGCTGGAAATCGATTGCGACGGCCATCGTTCCGGCCTTGCGCCCGAGGACCCGGAACTTCTGGAGACGGCGGCCCTGCTGCGCGCTGCCGGGCAGAATCTGCGCGGCGTGCTGACCCACGCGGGCTCGGCCTATGATCTCCCCGCGCCGGGCCCGGCGGCTTTTGCGGCCCTGGCCGGGAAGGAGCGCCACGCCGCCGTGCGGGCGGCCGAAAATCTGCGCGCCGCCGGGCACGCCTGCCCGACGGTCAGCGTGGGCTCCACGCCCACGGCCTTTTTCGGCGAGGATTTCACGGGCGTCACGGAAGTGCGGGCCGGGGTCTATATGTTTCAGGATCTGGTCATGGCCGGGCTGGGCGTTTGCCACGAGGAGGATATTGCCCTTTCCGTGCTTTGCGCCGTCATCGGCCGCCAAAAAGGCAGCGGCAACCTGGTGACTGACGCGGGCTGGATGGCCCTTTCCCGCGACGCGGGCCTTGCCGGGAACTTCGAGCGCCACGGCTACGGCCTGATCTGCGACGCGCAGGGCCGCCTGCTGCCGGGTCTGCGCGTTGTCGCAACCAATCAGGAACACGGCATTGTGGCGGCAGAGGCGGGCTGCTGCCCTGACCTCCCCGCGGGAACGCTGCTGCGCGTTCTGCCGGTGCATGCCTGCGCCACGGCCGCGGCCTTCGACGCCTACCACCTCTGCCGCGGCACGGAGATCATTGCGCTCTGGCCCCGCTGCCGGGGCTGGTAGCAGGCACGGAAACAGCCGCACAGCCTCTTTTTTCGTCTGCGCGGCCTTGATCCGGCCCGCTCCGCGGCCCTTGCCTGAAGAATTCAATAGTGCCAAAATGGCGCAAACATAATTACCCGGGAGGAAACGCCATGCCTGCCACAGTCTATTACGCGGACATGCACAGCCGCTCGCACGAGGACAGCAAGATCGCCAAGGTTGCCCGGCTCTGCGACGCCGTGGGCCTGAAAAAAATCGTCAAAAAGAACGATCTCACGGCCGTCAAGCTCCATTTCGGCGAGTACGGCAACGATACGCATCTGAACCCCTCTTTCACGCGGCAGGTGGTGGACAAGATCATTGCCGCGGGAGGCAAGCCCTTTTTAACCGACAGCACCACCCTGTATTCCGGCAGCCGCCACAACGCGGTGGATCACCTTCATACAGCCTATTTGCAGGGCTTCGCTCCTTCGGTGGTGCATGCTCCGGTGATCATTGCCGACGGCCTTTACGGCGAGAACGATCTGCCGGTGCGCATCAACTGCAAGCACTTCCAGGAAGTGCATATCGCCGCGGAAATCCTGCGCGCGCCCAGCATGGTGGTGCTCTCGCACTTTAAAGGTCATGAAATGGCCGGTTTCGGGGGCGCCATCAAAAATCTGGCTATGGGCGGGGCCTCGGTGCGCGGCAAAAAGGATCAGCACGCCACGCATGTGAATGTGGACAAAGCGACCTGCGTCGGCTGCGGCAAATGCGTCAGGCACTGCCCGCAACAGGCTCTGAGCCTGCACGAGGGAAAAAGCCGGGTGGACATCAGCCGCTGCATCGGCTGCTTTGAATGCATCACGGTCTGCCCGGTCAAGGCCATCAGCATTGACTGGGCCACGGAGCTGGCGCCCTTTATTGAGCGAATGACCGAATACGCCTACGGCGTGGTCAAAGGACGGCAGAAACGGATCTGCTACCTCAACTTCGTGCTCAACGTCACGCCGGATTGCGATTGCGTGGCCTGGAGCGACGCGCCCCTGGCGCCGGATTTGGGCATCCTGGCTTCTCGCGATCCCGTGGCTCTGGATCAGGCCTGTTTCGATCTTGTCAATCAGGCGCCCAGCCTGGACCCCAAGTCGGCTGAAAACAAAGACCTCGACAAGTTCACGGCCCGCTGGCCCATGACGCACGGAGCCATCCAACTGAGCTACGGCCAGGAGATTGGCCTGGGCAGCCGCCAGTACGTGCTGGAAAAAATATAATCCCTGCTCTGCCGCGGCGCAGAGCGCCGCGGCAACCCCCACCTCTATGACCGCGCGCGAGAGCATTGCACCTTTGCAATGCAAAGTCGAAGAAATCTTGAAGCAAAAGACAGGTTACGAGTCTCTGCTGATTTTCTTTTCAGCATGGGCCTTATTGAATATTTTTCCGTCAGTGGTTTTCAGGCTCATTCGGCGCGGGCGTCCGCTCCCGCGGTCGCCAGAGCGGTTGCCGTTTTCAACAGCAAACCGCTCTAGAGCAGATTACCTTTGACTTTTTATAAAAGTCAAAGGTGGCATTCAGGCGAAAAACGCGGTTTTTGCCTGAATATACGCCGCGTTGCGGCGGCTGCCACTTTCGCGTCAGCAGAGCATTTTTAAAGTGAAAATGCTCTAGTGTGACCGGCGTGATTTCCCGCACTGGCAGTTTGACCAGCAAGGGCTGCACGCCCCGGAGGGTCGCAGTCAGAGTCAGCAGGCCGTAAAACTTCGCCAATGGCTGCTGCCGCATGCCGCACTCACCTTCAAGAGTTTTGCCGCCGGAGGACGCGTGTCGAAAAAGATCAGTGGATAGAGAAAATATTTTTGAATATGAATTTCAATTCTATTGACAGCAAACCGAACCTGTGCCAGAGTGCCCTCATTCCTGCATTCCAACGTGGAGAAAGGTTATGGAGCACGTCTGCACCCCTGTGCAACTCCCGGCTCTCAGTTACCGCTTCAGCCATGAAAATCTGCATATTCGCGTCAACAAACATTTTGATCTTCCGCAAGCCGGGATTCTGATCAGTCTCTTGCGGCAGTATCACCAAAACTGCAAGCGCATTTTTCTTTTCAGTGACAGCCGGAAGGCAGGGAGATACTGTGCAGAGTGAAGCACGGGGCCGTTGTCAACGCATCCAAAGCGCTTTTTTAGAGCGGTTTGCTAATGAAATTAGCTAACCGCTCTAAGGCATTACCGGAGGACATGGCCGTGTCAGGGCGGCTGAAACCGCATGGTCCAGGCGGAATCGGGCATATTTCTGCGGCTTGGCCATGACGTTTCCGGCGAGGGGGGGGAAAAATATTGTTACTTTTTAAAAAAATGTGTTACCAAAAAAACGCGCGTCCGCCGTTGGCGGCACAGCCGCCTTGCGGATAAGGACAGCCGGGCTATAGTACTTGACTGGAGCAAAAAAGCGGCGTCTGACGACGCTGCAAGGCAAAAGAGCCAATTTGGAAAGCGTCCGCAAGATGACGCCAACCCGTAACAAGAGGAGAGCAAGGATGGAGAGCAAGGAAAGAAAGACGCTGGTTCGCTTGAAAAAGCAGTGCATGGTTGCCCTGCTGGCGGCCGGGATGCTGCTGGGCGCGGCCCACGGGGCCAAGGCCATTGACTTCAAGGTCGCGGGCGAATGGCTTGTGGGCTTTGGCGTGGGCGACAGCTCGCTTGTGGACAAAGTGCGGAATGACACGGGCAAGCATAAGGCCGACACCGACGATATTTTCGCCGCAGGCCAGCGCGTCCGCTTGCAGCTGGACGCCGTGGCTTCCGAAGCCCTGTCCGGCACGGTGTTTTTTGAAATCGGGGATCAGACCTGGGGCAAGGCTGATGACGGCGGCGCTCTGGGCGCGGACGGCAACAGCATCATCAAGGTGAAAAACGCCTACATCGACTGGGCTGTGCCGCAGACCGATCTGAAGTTGCGCATGGGCCTTCAGGCTGTGGCCATGCCCAACGTGGCCGGCGGCTCCGCCGTGATGGACGGCGACGTGGCCGCCGTGGCGGCCAGCTATCAGTTTAACGAAAACGTCAGTCTGACCGCCCTCTGGATGCGCCCGGTCAACGACAATTACGAAGGCCGGTTCTCCACCGATGAGGTTCGCCAGGCGAACTACCTGGACAATATCGACCTTTTCGCCCTGTCGCTGCCCATGAATTTTGACGGTTTCAGCATCACGCCCTGGGTAATGTACGGCATGCAGGGCAAAAATGCGCTGGACGGCTATGACGGCTACCACTCGCCCTGGAACAACAACCCGGATGAGGCTGGCTGGGGCACTGCGGACGGCGCGCTGAACTATACGCTCAACGGCCTGTACCCGGGCTTCGCCGCCGATGGCCTGAGCAAAACAGGCAAAGCCTACGGCAGCATGCTCTGGGCCGGATTGCCCATTGCGATCACCGCCCTGGACCCCTGGAATTTCGAGTTGGATCTCAACTACGGCTATGTGGAAGCCATGGGCCGTTTTGACGTGATGAAGCGCCTGAATCCCAATGACGTCAGGCGCGGCAGCAGCGAGCGTCAGGGCTGGCTGGCCAAGGCCCTTGTTGAGTACAAGATGGATTGGGGCACGCCCGGCCTTTTCGGCTGGTATGGTTCGGGCGACGACGGCAACGTGAAAAACGGCTCCGAGCGCATGCCTTCCGTGGCCGCTTCCGGCAACTTCACCTCCTTCATGGGCGACGGCAACCTGGCCTGGGCGCCCAACGGCGACTGGTATGACCGTGATCTGAGCTATTCGGGCACCTGGGGCATCGGCCTGCAAGTGAAGGACATGAGTTTTCTTGAGGATCTCACGCATACCTTCCGCGTGGCCTACTGGGGCGGCACCAACGCGCCTTCCATGGTCAAATACATGGGCAGCGCCACAGCCTGGAGCGACAGCTACGGCACCAATGACGGCCCGTACATGACCACCAACGACGGCCTGCTGGAATTCAACCTGGTCAATGCCTGGCAGATCTATGAAAATCTGCAAGCCAATCTGGAACTGGGCTATATGATCAACATGATGGATGACGACACCTGGAAAAAAAGCTGGATGGTCGATTCCTACCAGAAGCAGGACGCCTGGAAAGCGCAGCTGGTCTTTGCGTATTCGTTCTAGAGCATTTTGCTCATGAAATGCGCCAGAGCGTTTAGCTAATTTCATTAGCTAAACGCTCTACAAATGGTATCCGGGAAAACAATCAATTTTCAACGTCTTCGGTGTCGCGCACCACTTCCAGAATCGGCGGCAGAGCGCGGATGGCCTCAATAAGCTGGTACAACTGCGTGGTGTCGCGCACTTCCACGGTAAAGCGCAGCCGGGCGCGGCCGTTCACCAGGGTTTCCATGTTCAGGCCGGTAATGTTGACGCCGTTCGTGGCCAGCACCTGAGCCACTTCGGCCAGCACGCCATGCTCATTTTTGGCGATGATGAAGATGCCCGCCTCGTAGGGCTTTTCCTCCGCGCCGTCCCAATGCACGGAAATCAGCCGCTCAGGCTCCATATTGGCCACGTTGGGGCAGTCCGCGCAATGCACGCTGACGCCCATGCCCCGGCTGATGTAGCCGATGATCGGATCGCCCGGCACCGGGTTGCAGCATTTGGCAAAGCGCATCAGCACGCCGTCCACGCCGGAAATGCCCACGCCCTCGGTTTTGCGGACAGCTTCTTCCTTGCTTTCCTTGACGCTGGGCGCGGCGGGCGCGGCCGGAGCGGGCTCCTCGGGATGCAGCACGGCGTACAGGCGGTTCAGAACCCTGCGCGGCGTCAGGTGGGCATAGCCCACAGCCGCTATAAGATCATCCACGCTCTCGAAATTCAGATCCTGGGCCACCAGGGCCAGGTGCCCCTCCTTGAGGGCCTTGCCCACGTTGATGCTGACCTTGCGGCCTTCTTTGTCCAGCATGTCGCGACCGAGCGTAACGGCGTGAGCGCGTTCCTCGGTGCGCAGGTAGCGTTGGATGCGGCTGCGCGCCCTGGCGGTTTTGACGAGCTTGAGCCAGTCCCGGTTGGGATTGCGCGAAGCGTCGGTGACGATTTCCACGACGTCGCCGTTTTTCAGCTCCGTGCTCAGGGGCATCAGGCGGTCGTTGATCTTGGCTCCGGCGCAGTGCTGGCCCACCTTGGTGTGAATCAGAAAGGCAAAATCCAGGGGCGTGGCCCCTTCAGGCAGTTCCTTGACGTCTCCGGCCGGGGTGTAGACATAGACCTCGTCCTTGAAGAGATCCATTTTCAACGAGTGCATGAACTCGCGCGAGTCCGCCTCCTCGCTCTGGCGCTCGAAAATTTCGCGCAACCAGGAAAACTGTTCCAGATCCTTGCTGTTGACCCGGCCTTTTTCCTTGTAGAGCCAGTGCGCGGCCACGCCGTGCTCGGCCTGGCGGTGCATCTCTTCGGTGCGGATCTGGATTTCGATGCGCTCGCCCTCGGGCCCGATGACCGTGGTGTGCAGGCTCTGGTAGCCGTTGGCCTTGGGCATGGAAATATAATCCTTGAAACGCCCGTGCACCGGCCGCCACTGGGAATGGACCAGACCCAGAACCGCATAGCAGTCCCTGATGTCCTTGACCAGCACGCGAAAGGCCATGATGTCGTGCATTTCGTCCAGGCTCAGGGATTGAGACTGCATCTTCTTGTAAATGCTGTATTTGTGCTTGATCCGGCCGTAGACCTGCCCTTTGATGTCGTTGGAGGCCAGCAGATCCTCAATGAGCCCCACCACTTTGCCGATGATCTGTTTTTCCACCACCTGATGGTTGTCCAGCCAGTGATCTATCTGGTTAAAGACATCCGGCCGCAGGTATTTGAAGCTCAGATCTTCCAGATCGCGCTTCAGGCGGTACAGGCCCAGACGGTTGGCCAGGGGCGCGTAAATATCCATGGTTTCCCGGGCGATGCGCTTCTGCTTGTGCGTCTTCTGAAAATCCAGGGTGCGCATATTGTGCAGGCGATCGGCCAGCTTGACCATCAGCACGCGCATATCGTGGCTCATGGCCAGGATCATCTTGCGGATATTCTCGGCCTGGGCTTCCTCCTTGTTTTCAAAGGGGATCATGCTGATCTTGGTGACCCCGTCCACAATGTCCGCGGCTTCCTCGCCGAAATTCTCGTCGATTTCCTCAATAGTGACCCTGGTGTCTTCCACCGTGTCGTGCAGCAGGCCCGCGACCACGGTGGGCTCGTCAAAACCCATTTCGGCCAGGGTGTCGGCCACGGCCAGAGGATGCGAAAGATAGGGTTCGCCGGAAAGGCGCGTCTGCCCGGCATGAGCTGTGGCGGCAAACACATAGGCCCGCCGGATCAGCTCCAGATCCGCGTCGGGATTGCTGGCCGCCACCTTGTCGAGAATTTCTTGAATGCGGATCATCGGATCAACCCTGCCGGAGATAGGGACTCGGAAGAAAACATTTTTTTGACTATGTTCCGACAAGAGCAGGCTTGTCAACGGCGGAAAGGAGAGTCCGCAGGGGCTGCCGCATACGATGCGTCAGCCCCGGGAGACGCCGAGGCTGCCGGCCGGGGCCTGGGCCTGGCGGGAGAGCCCCGGCCGCATCATTGCTCCGTTATCTCAAAGCGCTGCAAAGCCCTGGGCACCCACCACTTCTCAAAATTGTACATGATCCCGGCCAGGGCCGGTTTGATGCCCATGAAACGGCGCTGCACCACAGGCAGGGCATAGGGCACGAACAAAAAGCAATAGGGCTGATCCGCGGCCAGGATTTCCTGAATGCGGGCATACAGGGGCGCGCGCGCCGCCTGATCCGGCGTGGAACGCGCTTCTTCCAGCAGGCGATCCAGTTCGGGATTTTTGTAGCGGGTAAAGTTCAGGCCCCCGTCATGGGCCTGGGAAGAGTGCCAGATCTGAAAAATATCCGGGTCCTGGGGAATGGTCCAGCCCAGAATCACGGCGTCGAAACGCCCCTTGTTCACGAACTCGCGGATAAAGGCCGCCCACTCCACAGTGCGGATACGCACGTCAATGCCCACGTCCCTGAGCTGGCTCTGGATCACCGTGGCGGTCAGAATGCGCTGCTCGTTGCCCTGATTGGTCAGAATGGTGAAGGCCAGAGCTTTGCCGTCCCGATCCAGCAGGCCGTCGCCGTCCGTATCCCGGAAGCCGGCTTCGGCCAGCAGGGCGCGGGCCGCGGCACTATTCTGCGCAACCGGCCTGAGCGTGGGGTGATAGACCCAGGAACCCGGCTTGTACGGGCCGAAAGCCGGCACGCCCTGCCCGAGCAGCACGCCCTTGACGATGTCGTCGCGGTTGATGGCCTGGGAGATGGCCCGGCGCACCCGCACATCCCTGAAAAAGGGATGCTCCAGGTTAAAGCCCAGAAATACGTAGACCGAGGCCAGGTAGCGGTATTTGTGAAACTGCTCTTCCCAGCGGGGCCCGGAGGTCTGGCGCAAATACTGCAAGGGGCTCAGATCCATGACGTCCAGACGTCCGGCCCGGGTTTCCATGAACATGGTGGCCCCGTCGGGGATAATCCTGTAGACCGCCTCGCTGATGCAGGGCCTGCCGGCAAAATAGGTGGGCGAGGCGGTGAGCGTGATCCGGCTGCCCGGCTCCCAGGATTTGAGCCGGTAGGGCCCGGCGCCCACGGGTTTGCGGGCAAAGGGCGTGTGCCGGATGTTCTGCCCTTCCAGAATATGCCTGGGCAGGATGGGGCTCATCCAGGAGGATACGGCCCTGGCGAAAAACTGCTCATAGCGCGCCTCAAAGCGGTAGCGATCCAGCACGCGAAATTCCTTGATCCGCAAAAAATCCTCGGCATAGGGGCTGCCTGTGGCCGGGTCCGTGACGAGCTTATAGGTGAAGGCCACATCTTCGGCGGTGAGCTCCTGCCCGTCCTCCCATAAAATGCCCTTGCGCAGGGTAAAGCGCATCAGCCGGCCCTGATCTTCAATGCTGTAGGACTCCGCGGCCCAGGGTTCGGGCTGCAAATCCTTGTTGTAACGCAATGGGGCCACATAGAGCAGGTCCGCCACCTCATGCGAGGCCGAATCCGAAGTCAGATAGGGTATCAGGTTGGAAGCCTCGCCGATGCTGCCGAAAAGAATTCTGTCCCCGCACACCGGGCTGTCTTTCAAAAAAACAGACTCCGCGTCGCCCGGCGCGCTTTCCACCGGAACCGCCGCGCCTGCCGCGGCTTGGGGCGCGGCCAGGGCGCGCGCCGGACAAAAACTCAGGATCGCCCCTGCCATCAAAAAGTTGATAAAATAACTCGAAAATATTTTTTTCATGCCTTTGCGCGCTTGTTATTGCTATCGTCCCGCAACCTGTGCTATTTATCTCTAATCTCATAACAGCGCCCCAGAACCGGGATTTTCCGGGCATGTCGCCCGGAGCGGGGCTTTATCCGGGGAAGCCATGAGCCGATCAGAACAGAGCGTCGTCCGCGAAATGTGCCAGGCCTTCCTGCACGACTCCGTGCCGGAATATATCCGCGACGCGGCCTACTATACCCTGTCCGAGGGCGGGGCGCAAAAAATAAATATCCAGGAAGGCGAAACCTGGGACGTGCAGGGAGTGATTCAGGGAGAAGACCTTCAGGTCTATACGCCAAGCCTGAGCTTTACCATCACGGATCGCAGCACGCGCCACCAGTGCAACTGCTCGGACGCCTTCAGCGGCATCTGCCGTCATGTGGCGGTCCTGGCCCTGCGCCTGGTGGAAGAATTGCGCAAGGAACAGGGCGACCCGGAAGAAATACCCTTGCCCGTCACGGACTGGAAGCAGAGCTTCCGTAACTTTTTCTCCACGGACATGGAGCCCGAGCCAGGCCGCCATTATCTGATTTTCCGTTTCGCGCCCGAGCAGGGGCGGCTGCTGGTCTCCTTTTTCCGGGGCCGCCAGAACAAATCCGGCCTGTCCACGGTGCACACGGAAGTAAGCCTGGAACAGATCATCCAGAACCCGGACTGGTGCGAGTTCTCGCCGCAGTTGCCGCATGTGGCCCGCCAGATCGGCCAGCATCTCGACTACTACGGGCACAGGGTGGAAATTCCCGACGGCCTGACCTCCTGGTTTTTCTGGTCCGTGCGCAAGGAATACTATCTGCTCTGGAAAGACACGGACAAGCCCTGCCGCATCGAAAGCACGCCCTTTGCACTCAAGCTCAAGCCCAGGCTGGACGACGCGGGCTTCAGCTTCGAGGTGCTGCTCAAACGCGAGGGCCGCCCGCCCCTGCCCATCCGCGCGGGCAATGCCGCCAACACCCACAACGACGAACAGGTCAACCCGGAAGACGCTCCCATCACCTTTCACGGCCAGATGCCGCTCTGGGTCTGCTACCAGCAAAATTTCTACCCGGTGCAGACCGGCTTGTACCCCTCCCTGGTGCGCAACCTGATCTACGAAAAGCCCGTGGTGCCGCATGAGGAAATCTCGGAATTTCTGGATCGCGTCTGGACCCGCCTGCCCGCCTCGGAGCTGTACGAGCCGCAGGAATTTCTCAAGCTCATGGAGCCGGTCTTTCAGCCCGCCACCTATAATCCCAAACTCTTTCTGGACGAGGAAGGCAGCCTGCTGACCCTGGAGATCGACAATATCTACGAGACGCGGCACGGGGAATTCACGCTCAACGGGCCCAACCCGGATTTCCAGACAGGCAGCTACACCTATGAAGGCCAGACGTACCTCGTGCGCCGCCATCAGGATGAAGAAGCCCAGCTCATGAACGATCTCTCGGGCATGGACTTCCAGTCCCGTTCCAGCAGGCTCTGGTTTCTGGAACCCGAGGAGGCCATAGCCTTTCTGCTCGACTCCTATCCCAAACTGGTGGAAAACTACCGGGTTTACGGCGAGCGGGCCCTCTCGCGCTACAAAATGCGCGCCGCCAAATCCACGATCACGGCGCAGGTGACCAGCAACGAAAAGGAAAAATGGTTCTCCCTGGACATCAGCGTGGATTACGAAGGCCAGTCCCTGCCCCTGGAAAAAATCTGGAAGGCCTGGAGCCGCGGCAAACGGTATGTGCAGCTCAAGGACGGCTCGTATACCAGCCTGCCCGAAGCCTGGCTGGAAAAGCTCTCGCACAAGCTCACGGCCCTGGGCCTGGACCCGAGCAAGCCCCCCCAGCAGAAATTCAAGCAGTTCGAGGCCCCGGTACTGGACAGCCTGCTGGAAGATTTGCCCGGCGCGGCCACGGATTCCTTCTGGAACAACCTGCGCGAGAAAATCCGCTCCTTCCGCGAGGTGCGGCCCATTGCCCCGCCGCAGGGGCTGAATGCCAACCTGCGCGCGTATCAGACGCAAGGGCTTTCCTACCTTAATTTTCTTTCGGAATACGGTTTCGGCGGCATCCTGGCCGATGAAATGGGCCTGGGCAAGACCGTGCAGACCCTGGCCTTCATTCAATACATGGTGGAGCGCCGCTATGAGGGCCCCAATCTGATTGTGGTGCCCACCTCGGTGCTGCCCAACTGGGAGCGCGAGGCCGAAAAATTTGTGCCCGGCCTGAAGCGCCTGATCATCTATGGCACGCGGCGCGAGGGCATGTTCAAGCACATTGCGGGCTCGGATCTGGTCATCACCACCTATGCCCTGTTGCGGCGGGATCTGGAGGAGATGGAGAAATACGAGTTCAACACCGTGATTCTGGACGAAGCCCAGAACATCAAAAATCCCAATACCATCACGGCCCGGGCCGTGCGCCGGATCAACTCCCGCATGCGGCTCTGCCTCTCGGGCACGCCCATTGAGAACAATCTCTTTGAGCTCTGGAGCCTGTTCGAGTTCCTGATGCCCGGCTTTCTGGGTTCCCAGCACGCCTTTCAGCGCGGCATCGTCAAACCCATCAAGGACGGCGACGCCGAAACCCTGGACTATCTGCGCACCCGCGTGCGGCCCTTTATCCTGCGCCGCACCAAGGCCGAAGTGGCCAAGGATCTGCCGCCCAAGGTGGAAAGCGTCACCTGCTGCGCCCTGGAAGAGGCCCAGGCCGAGCTCTACGCGGCCCTGGCCCGCAAGCTGCGCGCCCAGGTGCTGGCTGACGTGGACCAGAAAGGCCTGGCCAAGAGCCAGATGTCCATTCTGGACGCCCTGCTCAAACTGCGCCAGATCTGCTGCCATCCCCGCCTGCTGAAGCTGGATCTGCCGGGCTTTTCCAACAATCTGCCCTCGGGCAAGTTCGACGCCTTCAAGGACATGATCATGGAGATCGTGGAGGGCGGGCACAAGGTGCTGGTCTTTTCCCAGTTCGTGCAGATGCTGCAGATCATCAAGCAGTGGCTGGAATTTTCCCAGGTGCCCTTCTGCTACCTGGACGGGGCCAGCAAGGATCGCTTCGAGCAGGTGGATCGCTTCAACAATACCCCGGAGATTCCCATTTTCCTGATCTCGCTCAAGGCCGGGGGCACGGGCCTGAACCTGACCTCAGCCGATTATGTGATCCATTATGACCCGTGGTGGAACCCGGCTGTGGAGAGTCAGGCCACGGACCGCACCCACCGCATCGGCCAGACCCGCCAGGTTTTTTCCTACAAGCTGATCTGCCAGAACACGGTTGAGGAAAAAATCCTCAAGCTGCAGGAAGCCAAGCGCGGCGTGGCCGAAGCGATCATCCCGGGCCAGGACACCTGGAAGTCATTGACCCGCGAAGATCTGGAAATGCTGTTTGATGTTTAGAGCATATCGCTTTTGAAACGCTCGCTCCGGCGCGTAACGGCGCAAGGAAATTTCGCCTGCGCCTGTCTCTAAAGAGGCCTGCCCCCCTCAGGACAGCACGGCGCGGGCCTCGGCCAGACGCGCCTCCTCTTCCCTCTTCAGGGCGCGCAGGGCGCGGGCCAAGGTCTGCCAGGCTTCGGGCTGCTCATGCAATCCGGCGCTTTTGCGGGCCAGCAACTCGGCCATGGCCGGGTCTTCATTGCCGTCCAGATACAGCTTGGCCAGGAGCAGCATGGCCGCCGCGTCATTGGGATTGCGCAGCAAAGCCTCGTGCAGCAACTCGCGGGCCTCGCCTCCCCGGCGCTGGCGAACGGCCACCCGGGCCAGATGCCGCCGGGCAAGGCTCGGGCCGTCGGGACGGGCATCTTCAATGCCTGCCGCCCGCTCGTAGCAGGCGCGCGCCTCGCGGCGGCGGCCCGCTTGCTCATAGAGCTGGCCCAGCCGGATATGCGCGAAAAGATGCTCGGGCGCGCGTTCCACGCAACGACGGTAGTAGCGGGCCGCCGCCCGCCGTTCGCCCAGCCCGTGACAGACCGTGCCCAGATTATAGTAAATCTGCTCGGTGCCCGCATCCGTGGGGCAATGCTTGAGAGCCTCAAGAAAATGACGGCGCGCCTCATGCCGACGCCCCAGCGCAGCCATGCAGACGCCCAGGGAATTCCAGGCCATGACATTCCCTTTGTCGGCCAGCAGAGCCAACTTGTACTCCTCTACCGCGCCGAACACGTCGCCAAGGCTGTACCGCCGATCCGCGCTGATGTTCAAGGCCAGGGAATTGCAGATCCCGACCCTGGGCTCCGGCAGCAGGAGCGCATACTCCAGGGCTTTGAGCGCGCAGTCCTGCATTTCAGCCTTGCGAAACTGGAGGAAAGGATAGCCGGCCAGCCCGGCCGCCGCGCAAAGATCCTCCTTTTTCAGGCCCTCGCACAGCCGCGCGTACTCGGGCAAGAGTTCCTGCCCGTTGGCGCGGGGGTGGAAAAAAATCAGGCTGTTGCTGCCATAACATCCGCCAAAGGCATTGCCGCCTGGCGCTGCTTCTTCGGCGGCCGGGGCCGGAAAGAGAGCGCGCCACAAGGCTGCGGCCCGCGCACTATCCTCTGCCGGGTCCTGTTTGACGCGTTCGGAGGCCGGAGTCAGGCGCACAATAGCCAGCACAAAGCGGGCGCACTGCTCCCTCTGGCGCGCGAAGCGCTTGAGAAAGCCGCCGTGGCCGTAAAAATCGCCATGCCCGGGCTCCGGCGCGCCATCTCTGTGCTCCTCGGGCAGCGGCGCGGCCGCGGCAAAGGCCTCGCCGGGCTTGCCCCCGGAAACCGCAAGCGGCTTCAAGCCCCCATTTCGCGCGATTGGGGCGGACGTTACAACGGGCCCGGCCTTTTCCAGCCTGTCCGAGCCGGCTGCCTCGGCGGCGGCCTCAGACTTCTGCCAGGCATTCGGCCCGGCTGCCGTGCTGATCTCCGCGTCTTCAAGATCCGCTGATTCCAGAACCGGAAGCTCGTCCAAAAGCGCCAGACTGTCGCCCGGCCCAGGCAAGAACGCCGCATCGGCCAGATGCAGGATTTCGGCTATGGAGTCAGACTCCCGGACATGCAGCAAGACGATTTCGCCCTTGTAGCGAGCCCCTGTGCCGCTTCCGGCTGCCCAGACCGCAAAGCGCAAGCCCTCGCGGGCCTTGGCCTGCCGGCCCAGGCTGATCCGCAGGCGGCCAAGGGGCAGACTTTCCAGAACCAGACCGCCATCCTGAAGAATACGGGCAAAGGGCATGATACGGCTTTCCCCGCCCACGGTCGCTCCGCTTCCCGCAGCCTGGCCCGCCACATCCGCCGCCAGCCGCGCTCTGGCCATAAGCTGGCGGGCCTGCTCGAACATGGGCAGCACCAGCTCCGGGCCCTGCATATCCTGCGGATAGAGCGCGTGCCCGGCACAGAGCAAAGGGCGCACGGGGCGGCGGGTCAAGGGCCCGGGCAGGCTTACGGCCTCCATGCGGGCCAGGGCCGCGCGGGCCAGCTTGTGGCAGGCGCCGCGCCCGCTGGCCGAAAGCAAAAGAGCCAGCTCATGGCGTCCGGCGCGCGCGGCCAGCACATCCGAGGGCAGGTCCGTGCGGCAGGCGGCCGCCAGCGCGCCCAGAAAGTCCCGGGCAAAGGCAAAACCCGCCTGCCGCGTGATTTCCTCCCCATTGCGCAGCCGCAGCAGCACAAGGCCCATGCAGAGCCTGTGCAAAGGCGCGGGCCTGTCGTCCGGTCGGGCGGGATCGTCCAGATGGGCCCGCACGCGCGCCGCTTCGTCCTCCATGCGCGCAAACAGCGCTTCTTCCGTGGCCAGGCCGGTGACAGCATCCGTGCGGCAGGCTTTGGCCCGGGCCAGATTTTCCAGACAAAGCCCGGCAATGGCGGGCAATGAGGCGAGCAAGGGCCTGATTTCACGCGCGCGAACGCCGTGCAGCATGAATACCCCCAGCAGGCGCCCGCCCCAGATCAACGGCAGCAGAAGACGGCGCTCATGCGGCAAAAGCAGAGGCGCATCCGGCGCATTCCGGGTGGGGAAATACAGAGCATGCCCGCTGAAGGTAAAAAAAGCGGCAAGGCTTTGGCGCAAAAGCCCTTCCATCTCCATGAGATCGCCGCGCTCAAGCTCAAGATGCTGTGCTGTCCGGTTCATCTCTTCAGTTTAGTAAGGCGGCGGCCAATTGTCCAGACTCAGTCCTCAGTACCCCAGGACAGAGTCATCTTATGCGCCTCCCCTGCGCCCCACCCGTCGCCTGCTTGCTCCTGCGCAGCGCCTGGTATAAAATTCGCGCGCCGGAGCAGATTTTCTTTGAAACGCGCCGCTTTTCCACAGGCAACAGACTCCGGCCATCACTTACATTGCAGAGGAAACAACCATGCCCGTAGCCACTTTTCCCCTCGGCCCGCTACAGACCAACAGCTATCTTCTCCATGCAGACAACCGGGCCGTGGCCGTGGATGTGGGCGGCCAGCCCACCCCCATGCTGGACTACCTTGCCGAATACCGGCTCTCTCTGACTGCGATTTGCCTGACCCACAGACATTTTGATCATCTGTACGGCGTTGCCGAGCTGGCCGCGGCCACCAGGGCCCCGGTGTACGCGCCCGCGGGCGACGACAGCCTGGCCGAGACCGAATCGGGCCGAGGCGGCATCTGGGGTTTCCCGCAGGTGACGCCCTTTGAAAGCCTGCCCATGCCCACGGGCGAGACCAGTTTCGGCGGCATGGGCTGCCGGGTGCTGGAAACGCCGGGACATACGCCGGGCGGCGTCTCCCTGTATTTTCCGGCTGAAAGCCTGGTCTTTACCGGCGATGCGCTCTTTTACCGCTCCATGGGCCGCACGGACTTTCCCGGCGGCGATCACGCCACGCTGCTGCGTTCCATCAACGACGCGCTCTTTGCTCTGCCGCCCGAAACCGTGGTTTACCCGGGCCACGGCCCTGCCACCACCATTGGCGACGAGCGCAAAAACAATCCCTTTTGCGGCGAGTTCAGGGCATGACCCAACCGGTAGCGCTGCTCTGCAGCCCCAGGCCCGAAGGCGTTTCCGACACTCTGGCCCGGCTTTTTGCCGAGGGCGCGGCCAAAGCCGGGGCAGACATCCGGCTGGTGCCGTTGCGTGACTACCCTGTCGCGCCCTGCATCGGCTGCGGCGCCTGCGCCGAGCCCCCGCACATGTGCATTCTCGCGCGCGCGACCGGGACCGGAGCGCAGGATCAGGCCGAAGAACTTTTCGATCTTCTGGCAGCCGCCCCTCTGGTGCTGCTGGCATCGCCCATCTATTTTTACGCCCTTCCGGCCCGGTTCAAGGCTCTTATCGACCGCGGCCAGCGCTTCTGGGCCGCGCGGGCGCATACCCGCAAAGCCCGCGCCGCTCTGCCCCGGCCGCCCATCAAGCCCGTGCTTGTGGGTCTGGTGGCGGGCAGGCCTCGGGGCAATCAGTTGTTTTCAGGCTCTCTGCTCACCCTCAAGTATTTTCTGGCTCCTCTGGACGCGGGCATTCGTGAAACCCGGCTGTTGCGCGGCCTGGAAAAACCGGCCGACATTTACCGACGCCCGACCGTGCGTAACGATCTGATCGCCTGGGGACACGACTGGGGCCGCCGCCTCGCGGCCCAACCCGTTGACGCAAACCCATGATGCCCTGCAAACTGCGGGTTTGGACCTCAAGCCTGGGCCACTGGCTGTGCAAGAAATTTTTGCCTGCCGCGTCGGGCTGTTTTTTGGGCCGGGGTCAAGGCATTCGCCCGGAACAAAAGCGCCGGAGCCTGCTGCTGCGCGCCGCTTCCAGGGCATGCGCGGCGCGGGATGCCCTGCATGTTCTGGGGCTGGCCCAGACGCGTTGTTCTCACTGCCTGCGGCCCTTCAGTCCTGCCGAAAATCCGCAGGGCACTCCCCCGGCCCTTCCCCTGAACGGGCCGGCCGGTCTTCTTGCGCCGCTCTGCCCCGAATGCTGCCTGCTTTTTGCTTCGTACACGGGGCCGCGTTGCCCGCGTTGCGGCGTGCCCCCGGCCTGGAGCCGGGCCGAAGCCGAACTTGCGGGCCCGCGCGCCCGCACCGCCCATATCCCTTGCGGCCGCTGCCTGAGCCAGCCTCCGCCCTGGGACGGTCTGGCCTATTACGGTCTTTACCAGGGCGCATTGCGCGACGCGCTTTTGCGGCTGAAATTCAGCGGCGAACTCTCGTTGGCCGCGCTGCTCGGAGCCTGTCTGCTTGAAGCGGCGCGCTGCCTGCCCCGGCCCGACGCGCTCACGGCCATGCCCCAGCATCCGGCCCACCTGCGCCGTCGAGGCTTCAATCAGGCCCATGAGCTGGCCAGGGCCCTGCGCAGCCTCACAGACCTGCCGCTGCGCCCGGATCTCCTGCGCCGCTCGATTCAGGACGCGCCTCAGGCCGGACTTTCGGCTGCGGAGCGGAACCGCAATGTGCGACGCAGCTTTCAGGCCTCGCGAAAGACCGAAGGCCTGCGAATCTGGCTCATCGACGACGTGATGACCACGGGCAGCACGCTTGCTGCGGCCACTCTGGCTCTGCGCCAGGCAGGCGCGAAAGAAGTGCACGTCCTTTTCGCGGCCCGGACGCCGCGATATTTTTGAGCAGTTGCCCTCTCGGGCGGCAGCGGCGTCCCCTGCTCGGAGACAAAGACAGGGCTGACGCAGAAGATGCGGCAGCCCTGACGGCGATACGACAGCATCGCCCGAAGCCGCAGGCTTCGTAGGAGCGAAGTAAAGAAATGCCCTGCATTTTCAATCCCGTCGTATTTGCCGGGCTCTACACCTTTAACACACTGATTTTTAACAAAGAAAAATTTTTCCGGCGAAAACTCGCCGCAGGCCGCGCATGACAAGCCCTGCCCCTTTTGTTATGTTCTTCCGGGCGCGGCTTTCCCTTCCGGAATCGAACGCCGCCCGTCCGCGGCAGACAGCCGTCCCGGCTGCCTCGCGCGGGTTTGCACCATGCCTCCAGTGTCGCGGCAAACGACATGCGCCCCGTCCACAGGGGCGCACGCTGCCAAGGGCGGCGCGCGCAACAAAAACCGCCTTTTTTACTGTGCTGTTTTCACGCCCGGCGCCACAGCACCGGCGTGGCGTATCACCAGATTTTGCCGGGAGCCTTCATGTCACGCGCCTGTTTTTCGCGTTTTCGTCTTTTCTTGAGGCATATTGCACATGAACCGGTCGGTCGTGCTCCGACGCGGCAGACAGGCACGGCGGCACTGCTGCTGGCTCTCTGCTGCCTGTTGCCCGCGCCCGGCGTCCGGGCGCAGGTCACTCTGCTCGTGCCGAGCCAGCCCGGCATTGAGGCTCCGGCCAGGACGGAAAGACCCAATCCCTCGGCCAAAGCCAGGGAAGAGCAGAAAAAACAGGCTTCGGAACAAAATCCCGCCCGGGCTGTTCTTCCAACCCCGGCCCGGCCCGCTGCCGAACCGGCCCGGGACAGGGGGCAGAAAAAACAGGACGCCCAGACCGAAAATGCCGCCGCAGTGCCCCTGCGGCCCGCCACGCCGCCCGCGCCCGGCACCATCGACAAAAACGCCACAAGCCCCGCGCCCGGCGCGGCGCAACAGCCCGCAGAGAGGCCCGGGCAACCCGCCATTGCCGAGGAAGTGGATGTTTTGATCACCATGATGCGCCCTTTCCAACATCAGGGTCTGAGTATGGACATGCCGCAGCTTTTCAGCGTGCTGCGCTATGACGACGCTACTCCCGCCAAAGACGGCGTATTGCAGCCGGAGCGGCGCGACCTGCTGGGCGATGTGGAAGAAATCCGCTATCTCGATCAAAAAGCCTGGGGGGCCAATGTGGCCCTGACCAGCCCCGGCCTCTACCAATTCATCATTGAGGCCCGGCCCTGGTGGGACGCGGCCCGGGATCGCTTCGTGCAGCACTATGTCAAGACGACGCTGCCCGTCTATGGCGTGGAGCGGGGGTGGAATCTGCCGGTGGGCCAGCACTTTGAAATTCAGCCTTTTACCCGGCCTTTCGGGCTCACGGCGCCTGCGCTCTTTTCGGGACGGGCTCTGCTCAACGGGCAGCCATTGCCCGGGACGTCCGTGCGCATGGCGCGGATCAACACGGACAAAAGCAACGCGCCCACGCCCTGGCATGAGCAGTTGGAAGCCCGCACCGACAGCGCGGGGCAGTTCTCCTTTGTGCTCAATCAGGCGGGCTGGTGGTGCTGCATGGCCGTTGCGCCCGGCGATCCTTTGCGCGGGCCGGACGGCCAGGCCAAACCCCTGGAACTGGGCGCGCTGTTCTGGCTCTATGTGGATAGCCCCGCTGCGGAAACCGGCAAACGCTGAGCAGCACGGTTGCGGCAATGCCGCAGCCGTGCTGCCCCATGTGCGCAAAACCCGGCTCGGAGCGCAGCGAATGACGGACGCGCTATCTGTGCTACAGAAAGCGGCGACTGCCGCTTTCGCGACAGCAGGGCAGTTTCAAAGGGGAACTGCCCTGAGGAAGGACCGAGCCTACTGTACCCAGCGGACTACGGCCTCTTCCGGGCGGCGCGTTTTGGGCCGGGGCTCCTTTGCGCGGTAGCCGAAGGCCAGCATGCAGGCCACGCCCCAGCGGGCATCGTCCATCAGATCCTCACGGCTGAGCACTGCTTCGAGATCCGCTTTGCGAAAACCTTCGATGGGGCAGGAATCAATGCCCAGGAGCGCAGCCGCGGTCATCATGTTGCCCAGGGCGATGTAGCACTGGCGCGCGACCCATTCGAATTCGGCCCGCTCATTGCCCGCCAGGGCAAAATCCTTTTCCAGAAACTCGCGATACTTTTCCGTGCGGGCTTCGGCGACATCCTCCGGCAGATCCTGCGTCTCGCGCATGATGGTTTGCTGGATGTAGGACGAATCCGGCTGCATTTCATGGGGCTTGCGTGCCAGAATGACGATAACGTGGCTGGCTGTGGGCAGTTGCTGCTGCGCGCCCCAGCTCACGGCGCGGATTTTTTCGCGCAGGCCGGGATTCTGGACCACCAGAAATTGCCAGGGTTCAAAGCCGAAAGAACTGGGAGAAAGGCGGCCTCCTTCCAAAATGGTCTGAAAGTCGGCATCGCTGATTTTTTTATGGGGATCAAACTTCTTGCAGGCATGGCGAAAACGCCAGGCGCGCATCAGCATATCGGGTATGGAAGACATGGAAAATGCTCCTTTGTGCATCCTATGTGTTAGGGCGCTGCCCTGTGAGGCACAGTGCCGGAACTTTTTTGTACCGCATCCGAAGCACTGAGAAAAGCAGAAAGTTTCACCAGGCCCGGCAGACGCATCTGAAAAAAGATATTCATAAATATGGTTATATCGGCATGGATGCTTGCGAAAGCCGCACTCCGTTTCTTTAGAGCAGATTACCTTTGACTTTTTATGAAAGTCAAAGGTAATCTGCTCCAGGTTGTGAAAGCTTGAGTTGTGCGTTCAAGGTAATCTCCTGAAGATGGCTATAAAAATAGTAAAAATAGTATATTTTGTTGACATTATACCATTTTACATTTAGCCTTGTGGCATGAAAGACGCTGACGACACCAAACTGTGGACGGTCATTTTCAGCCGCAAGGCTGAAAAGCAAAAAGCCAAGCTGCCTCCGGCCATAATCGACATACTGTATTTGCTGCGGAAAGACCTTGAAAGCAGAGGCCCGGTTGTCACGGGCTGGCCGAATTACAGCAAAATCGTCGGCAGCAAATCCGGCCACTACCATTGTCATTTGAACAAAGGGCATCCGACCTATGTCGTCATCTGGCAAATTGTTGATAAGATTGTCCGCGTACTGGATATTCAATTTGCCGGTACACATGAAAAGGTTGATTACAGCCGTTATAAATAAACGGAGGAATCCCATGTTGGCAGAAATGAAGCTTTGCTCCGACGCGGAAGGACGCGGTGTGATCCAGCTTACCGTCCCCCCGGCGAGCACCATGAAGGTTGCCGAAGCTATTCGCGGCGTCCTTACTCTGGCAGGGCACAAGGTTCGGCGTCTCAATGAAGAAGGGGAAGAATGGGTCACAGCGGATGAAGTCTTTCCTGACGCCAGTCCGGCTATGGCCTTGCGGGGCTTGCGCGGCAAGGAGGGCATCACGCAGGCGGAGTTGGCTGCCCGCCTTGGCGTCAGCCAAAACGCGATCTCCGAAATGGAAAGTGGCAAGCGCCCGATTTCCACAAAAATGGCCAAGCGACTGGAAAAAGTGTTCAATATCCCGTACAAGGTTTTTCTGTAGCAGGGAACAGACTGTTTCGCGCTATGCAGCTTCATGGATTACCGCCTCCTGACTGAGTTGCAACAACTGCGGCACTCTCAGTTGCGCCTTTTTGAGTGAGGGATTGGCATAGAACATATCGCCCCGGACGATCTGACCGGAAAAGACAAAATGGGCCTCGCCCTCTATCTGTTCCTGCAAGTCGCGCAGGACAACGCGGTCTTCCTGCTCCACTGTGGTGGAATTGGCGTCGCGATAGTCGGAACTGATTTGTTCATTGACGTTGAAGCCTGTGGTGCGAAGGACAGTGCTTTGCCCTGCCTGCCCGCGCAATAATTCCCATGTCTTCTCAGCATCCTGCATTTTCATGAGCATCAAGCTCAACATATTTTTATAAATAAAAACAATAGAATAAATCAGAGTCACGATAAATTTACCCCTAAAATCAACCCCTATTTTCCCTGGATGGAAAAGGATTTGTCCGGCCCTTGCAGAGCATTCCCCAGTCTTCCTTCCGGCCCATCAAGACGCGGCACGTTGCCGAAAGCGGCGGCACGGTCAAGGTCAAGCCCTTCGGGCGCTTCGCAACCTTGACCCTGCCGCCTTTCTTTCGGCGACGTTTTGCCCGTCCGTGTTTTTCGGGTTACGAGATAAAACAGACCGCCCTCCATGCCGGATTGACTGAAGTCAAATTCCTTGTCTTTGGGCGTGTAGCGACGGGAATGACAATCATCATGGGCGTACAGCACAAACTTTTTGCCCGTGGAGATGTCCCGGAAGTAGCACCCAAGGCAGGGAGTTTTTCCCCATATCTTGAAATCCAGAATGGCCTCCATGCACGAAGCCTCAATCACTGACTTGTATTCGTAAGGGCGCAAGCCGCTTTTGATTGCGCTTATGAAGCTCAAGCCCCGAATGTCCCTCTGGGGCATGGGGAAAAGCGTCAGTTGCGCAGGGACGGAAGTCTTCATCACAACTTCTCCTCTTTCCGTACAAGTAACGTGCTCGCGACAGGCTGCGCGGGCTTTTCGTCAGGCAGGGGTGCAATCACCCCGGACTTGCCGCCAGTAGCAAAAAGTTCCGCCTGGCTGTTTTCTTCCGGCGCGTTCAGTACCACCTTGAGACGGTCAAGCGAGATTGCAAGCCCGGCCTCAGTCAGCACCTCCCGAATTTGCCGTATGCTGTATCCCTTTTGAGCGGCCTTGCGGACATCGGCAGAGAGTATGCCGACAGTTTCCGCCCGCGTGTGTCCCTGATTCTGCGCCGCCAGACTGCGGAGTTTTTTGCGGGCCGTTTCTATTTGCGCGTCAGTATAGCGTATTGGCTTTGCCATTGGCGTTTATCCTGTTTTGAATGTGAATTGACAAAATTGAGAATTGCTTTTCCGTAGCACAATTTCAGATTCTTATTCAACGCCATTTCGTGGATTGTATTGGATAACATAAAATTACAGTGTTGAAGATGGACCTATATGGACAATAAATAAATATTTATCATACAAAATAGCAATCAGAAAAGTTTGTTCATGACAGTATAATACCGTCTATTTGCTTTTTTCGCTGGATATAAAACTATTTCTGAGCGTATGCTGAAGCCAATCAACAAAGTGAAGGGAGCAAAGGCAATGGAAAAATCAATCAGCGGTATTTTGGCTCACGTTTGCAGTTTGTCTTTACAAGTTGGTAGCCGTCTGACGCCGACTACAAACTTGCCAAAGGCTTCGCCTCTGGACTCCGGCAGAGCGTTCGGCGCTTCGCTTCTCACGCTCTCAAAAAGACAGAAAGGCAGATGGAAAAGCGGAAGGCGACAATCAGATTTCAGCGGCGGCGGACGCTCAGGCTTACCGCAGAAGAAGACGCAAGAATCACCCAGCAGTCCGCGACCGCCGGAATCTCCGTTTCCGAGTACATGCGGCGGCTGTTCTTCGGCGGCAGGCCCATCATTGCCAGAACGGACGACCAGACCATCCGGGAACTGCGGCGACTTGGAGGTCTGCTCAAGCATCATTTCGACGTGGTGCGGAGAACACAAAGCACGGCCACCCTCACGGAACTGGACGCCGCCTTGCGGGAAGTCCGGCGAGCCATCGAAGCCCTGAGCGAACAACAATGATCGTCAAAAAGCTCAAGCGTACCAGCTTCAAAAAATCCAAGTCCGCCATGATCGGCGGTCTGGTGGACTACGTTCTTGCTTCCCATGATGACGCGGCCGGGACAAACTCGCCTTTGCCGGAAGCAGAAACTTTCTGACAACGACTGTTGCCGCGCAGAAAAGGGAAATGATTTCTCTGGCTGAGGAATCCATCCAGAGCAAAATGCCGGTCACGCACTGGATTCTGTCATGGCAGGAAAACGAACAGCCGTCCCGCGAACAGGTGGACGAGGCGGTCAGTCTTTTTCTCCGGGGAATGGGGCTTGCCGAACACCAGACAATTTACGCCTTGCATAAAAATACGGGTAATTATCACCTGCGCATCGTTGTGAACCGGACGCATCCATATACTAAAAAGGTAATTCAGCCGCATCACGGATTCGACATTGAGGCGGCGCACAAAATTATTGCCGAAATCGAATACAAGCAGGGATGGGCACCGCAGATAAATGCCCGCTATCGCGTCAATGAACAAGGGCATGTGGTCAGGAATCTCCTGCACCGGGCGCAGGTAAAACCCAAGGTCAAGGCCGAAGACTTTGAAAACGCCACCGGCGAGAAATCCGCGCAGCGCATCGCCCAGGAGCGCGGACATGCCGTCATTCAGAACGCCTCATGCTGGGAAGAGCTGCACGCCGGCCTGGATGCCGTGGGGCTGCGTTTCGCCCGCAAAGGCTCCGGCGCGGTGATTTTTGTGGGGGATATGGCGGTCAAGGCGTCCAGCGTGGACAGAAATTTCAGTCTGTCCAAACTGTGTAAGCGGCTCGGAGCGTTCGAGCCAGGCTACTACTCCAGGCGGACATTCAAAAAGCCCGCTCCGGAGCCGGTCAGCCATGTGTGCGGGAGGAGTGGCTGGAGTACCAGAAAGAGCGGCAAAGGCTGGCCGAGGAAAGGCTCCTCGCTGAAAAGAGGAAGGAGGAAAAATGGGAAGATCTGGGACAGCGGCAGCAGGAGCGCCGGGAGGCAGCCACAGCCCGTCTTGCCCGGCACGGACTTTCCATACTGAACATTGCCCGGCATTTTTTGAAAGAACAGGAGCGGCAGGAGAAAGCGGCGTTGCGGGACAGGCAATCTCAATCAGAAAAGCCGGAGCGGCTTCCTCGCTTCAAGCACTGGCTCGGCAAGGCCAGCCCGCACCTCGGCAATCTGTGGCGTTTTCGCAAACGGATCGTTCCCGGCGTGGAGGTCAGGAAACGTAAATTTCCCAGGGTCGGCACATTGGCTTCCCCGTATGCCGCCTACCGGGAAATGGTCAAAAAGCGTTTTCCCAAAAAGATGGACGCATCACGGCTGGACGCGACTGTTGCTCTGTACATGCGCTGTGCCGGATACACGGCGCAGGAAGTTGCCGGAGAACTGTACAGACACACCCCCGCCCGCCCCCACGGACAGAACCGTGACGAACGGATAGAGTACGGGCGCAGCGTGGTCGGGTACGCATTCGGGACGGCGGGAGATATTGATATTGCCAATGCCAACCCAACGCCGGAACAGATTCAGAAATTCAATCAGGAAGCGGAACACATTGAGCACAAAACTTGTCGAGAAAGAACATCTTCTATACATCGTATGCGATAATGTTTTCATATCAAAATTCCTGTTGTTCTTGCAGATTTTAAACAGGTAGTATCTGTTATCCGCAATTCCAGCCATTCGCCATGAACGGCAACAGCTGTGGATGGAAATCTTGCTTCCTGCCCAAGCGCGCCCTATACTGAGCCCCGTTGAAAAATTGCCGTGTTATCCATCGCTTATCAGAAGGAAGCCTCATGTCTCTTGCCGCTGTTGTTTCCGAAAAGGCCAATCTGATCTGGGCCATCGCCGACAAGCTGACCGGCGTGTTCAAGCCGCACCAGTACGGCGAGGTCATTTTGCCGCTCACGGTCATCCGCCGTTTCGACAGCGTGCTGGAACCCGGCAAGCAGGCTGTTCTGGATGCCTGCAAACAGTATGCGGGCAGCCCCCTGCTGGACAAACTGCTGGAAAAGGCCTCCGGCTATGCCTTCTACAATACCAGCCCGTTCACCTTTGCCCGGCTGCTGGACGCCCCCGCCGATCTGGAGGCCAATTTCCGCGCCTACTGCAATGCCTTTTCCCCCAACGTCCGGCAGATACTGGAAAGGTTCAAGCCGTTCTGGCCCCATCTGGCCACCATGAGCGAAAAAAACGTGCTGTACCTGGTGCTGAAGGAGTTCACCACCAGCAAGGCCGATCTGCACCCGGACAAGGTGTCCAATCTGGAAATGGGTTACATCTTCGAGGAACTGATCCGCCGCTTTTCCGAAGCGCACAACGAGGATGCCGGGCAGCATTACACCCCGCGCGAAGTGATCGAGCTGATGGTCAATCTGCTGTTCACCCATGACAGCGCGGCCCTCTCCGGCGCAAGCGTCACCAAGTCCATCTACGACCCGGCCTGCGGCACGGGCGGAATGCTCTCCGTGGCGCAGGAACATATCCACAGTCTGAACAACCGGGCCAGTCTGGTGCTGTGCGGGCAGGAGCTGAACGACGAAACCTTTGCCATCTGCAAGGCGGACATGCTGATCAAGGGCAATGAGGCGGATTTTATCAAGTCCGGCAACACGCTTTCCGATGACCGGTTTGCCGGGCGGCAGTTTGACTACATCCTCTCCAATCCGCCCTTTGGCCGGGAATGGAAGAACGAAAAGGCCGCTGTGGAACGCGAGGCGAAGCAGGCCAACGGGCGCTTTTCCGCCGGGCTGCCCAGCATATCCGACAGCCAGATGCTTTTTCTGCAAACAGCGGTGGCCCGCCTCAAGCCCGAAGGCCGGGCGGCCATCATCCAGAACGGCTCTCCCCTGTTCACCGGGGACGCGGGCAGCGGCCCTTCCGAGATTCGCCGCTTTATTCTGGAAAATGATTTTCTGGATGCCATTATCGCCCTGCCCAACGGCATTTTCTACAACACGGGCATAGCCACCTATATTTGGGTGCTGTGCAAGGCGAAGGCAGCCGCCCGGCGCGGCAAGGTGCAGCTCATCAACGCCAACGGCCTGTTTGAGAAACGCCGCAAATCTCTGGGCAACAAGCGCAACGACATCCCCCCCGCCGCCATAGAGGAAATCTGCCGACTGTATGGCGACTTTGCCGAAAGCAAAATCAGCAAAATCTTTGACGTGGCGGATTTCGGCTACACCAAAATCACTGTGGAACGCCCCGCAGAAAGCGAAGCCGCCCCGGAAGTCGCTGACAAGGCGGACCAGCGGGAAACGCCGCCGACCGCCCCGCTCATCCCAGACTCAGCCCCAGACAACGCGCCCAAAAAACGCGGGAGAAAGCCGGGTGGCCGACGCACGCCGCGCAAGGCCGACGCCTCCCGCCGGGATACGGAAAATGTGCCGCTGAAAGAGGATATTCAGGCATATTTCAAACGGGAGGTCCTGCCTTTCGCCCCGGACGCCTGGATTGACGAGAGCAAAAGCAAGGTCGGCTACGAAATCCCCTTTACCCGCTACTTTTATGAGTATACGCCCCCGCGCCCGGCGGCGGAACTGGCCGTGGAAATCCGGGAGCTGGAAATGGAGCTGGCCGGGCACCTTGCAAATTTGTTCGGAGAAGGGGAGTAGCGGCCATGCGCAAGATGAAAGACAGCGGCATTGCGTGGATTGGGGAGATACCGGAGGGGTGGGAGACAAAACGTCTCAAGTTTATATGCACTATTAATCCTATGGTAAATATTGATGATATCAATCCAGAAACAGAAGTAAGCTTTCTCCCAATGGAAAATATTAAATATGGATATTTTGTTAATACCATAATAAAAAATTTTTCCGAATATTGTTCATCGTATAATATATTTAATGACGGAGATATATTATTAGCAAAAGTTACGCCATGTTTTGAAAATGGGAATATTGCAATAGCAAATAATCTTAAAAATTGTATTGGATTCGGTACGTCTGAAATATTTGTCGTGCGGGTTAATAATATAGATAATAAATTTCTGTTCTATTATTTTAGAAATGAATTATTTAGGCAGCGCGCAATAGCAACAATGTCAGGAACAGGAGGTCTCAAAAGAATTTCTCCTCAATTCATGCGAGATGAAAATGTTTTGTTCCCCCCTCTCCCAGAACAACACCGCATTGCCTCCTACCTCAATGCTAAATGCGCAGAAATCGACCGCAACATGGAGCTTGTGCGGCAGAGCATGGACAAGTTGAAAGCGTACAGGATGTCGGTCATCACCGAGGCCGTGACTAAAGGGCTTGACCCTGACGTGCCCATGCAGGACAGCGGCGTGCCGTGGATTGGGGAGATACCAGATGGCTGGGAATGCCTTCGATTGAAATTTACTCTTACCCAATCACTCCAATATGGAGCAAATGCTGCTGGCTCAGCCTATGAAGAAAATTTACCAAGATATATCCGCATTACAGATATTGACGAAAATGGCAATCTGAAATCAGATAATAAGCAATCCCTTCAAACGGATGAGGCTGCGGACTATCTTCTTGAAGATGGAGATGTCTTGCTTGCAAGGAGTGGCGCGACAGTTGGAAAAAGTTTTTTATATAAAAAAGAGTATGGCTTAGCGGCATTTGCAGGCTATCTTATTCGGGCAAAATTTAATTCCAATATATTATTGTACAGATATTTTTATCATATTACACAATCTTATTCATATTTTGAGTGGAAAAATTATATTTTTGTCCAAGCTACAATCCAGAATATAGGAGCAGATAAATATTCAAACTTTCAATTACCACTCCCCCCACTCGCAGAACAACACCGCATCGCCTCCTACCTCGATGCCAAATGCGCCGAGATAGATGCCATTATAGCCCAAAAACAGGCCCTGCTGGACAAGCTGGCCGCGTACAAGAAAAGCCTGATTTTTGAATGTGTCACCGGCAAACGGGAGGTGGCGGCATGAATGAGGCCCAGCATCCGGCACCCCTGCCACAAGGGGAAATTCTCATCTACCAGTCCGGCGAAGGCCAGACCCGTATTGAAGTGCGCCTTGAAGACGAGACCGTCTGGCTCTCCCAGCAGCAGATGGCGGAATTGTTCCAGACAACACGGGCCAATATAACCTTGCATATTGGTAACATCTACACGGAGGGCGAATTGTCCCCGGAGGGAACCTGTAAGGATTTCTTACTGGTTCGTCAGGAGGGAACGCGCACGGTTCGCCGCAAGGTGGAACATTACAACCTCGACATGATCATTTCGCTCGGCTACCGGGTAAAATCCCTCATTGCCACGCAATTCCGCCGCTGGGCCACGCAGAGGCTGGGCGAATACATGCGCAAGGGCTTCACCCTCGACGATGAGCGGCTGAAAAGGCTCGGCGGGGGCGAATACTGGCAGGAGCTGCTGGACAGAATCCGGGACATCCGGTCTTCGGAAAAGGTCATGTACCGGCAGGTGCTGGATTTGTACGCCACAAGCGTGGATTATGACCCAAAAAGCAGGGAATCCACAGCCTTTTTCAAAATGGTGCAAAACAAGCTGCATTTTGCCGCGCATGGGCAAACAGCGGCGGAACTCATCTGCGCCCGCGCGGACGCCGGCAGACCGTTCATGGGCCTGACCTCCTTTGCCGGGGATTTTCCCGCCAAAAAGGATATCGGCATCGCCAAAAACTACCTGACCGCCGATGAACTGAAACTGCTGAACAATCTTGTTTCGGGCTATTTCGACTTTGCCGAAATCCAGGCCATGCGCCATCATCCCATGCACATGAGCGACTATGTGGAGCATCTTGACCGTGTTCTTGCCGCCACGGGCGAGAACGTGCTTCAGGGGGCCGGCACGGTCAGTCATGCGCAGGCAATGGAAAAGGCGGAACGCGAATACCGCAAATTCCAGGCCAAAACGCTGTCCCCTGTGGAAGAAGAGTACCTCAAATCCATCAAGGGCATGGAAGCGGAAGCAAAAAAGCTGAAGGGCAGGAAGCAATGAGCGGCGACAATCTGAAAGAACGCAATTTTGAGGACGATATTTGCCTCTGGCTCTGTGAGCATGGCGGCTATACTGCCGGAAACCCGGGACGTTTTGATCGTTCTCTTGCGCTGGATAGCGCAACTCTGCTGGACTTCGTGAAAGCCAGCCAGCCGAAGGCCTGGCAGCGCCATGAGCGCAACTGCCCCGGCAAGGCGGAACAGGTTTTCCTTGATCGTTTCTGCAAGGAAGTGCGGGTGACCTCTCTGCTGGAGGTGCTGCGCAAGGGCTTCTCCATTCTGGGCACAAAATTTCGCGTTGTGTTCTGGCGGCCGGAAACCGCTCTGAATCCGGAAAGCCTGCGGCAATACAAGGCCAATATCCTGCACTGTACCCGCCAGCTCCGCTACTCCCCATCCAGTGAAAACAGCGTGGACGTGGCCCTGCTGCTCAACGGCATTCCCCTTGTCTGTCTGGAACTGAAAAACCCGCTCACCGGGCAGAACGTGGATGACGCCGTGCGGCAATACAGGCAAACCCGTTCGCCTGACGATCTCTTTTTCAGCTTCAAGCGGCGGGTGCTCACCTGTTTTGCCGTTGACCCGTACCACGTCCGAATGACCACCCGTCTGGCCGGGGAAAAGACCTTTTTTCTGCCCTTTGACCAGGGAAGCAACGGCGCGGGCGAAGTGGGCGGCGCGGGCAACCCGCAACCGCAGGACGGCGACTACGCCACGGCCTATCTGTGGAAAGAGGTTCTGAACCGGGACGCCCTGCTGGAGCTGCTGCAAAAATTCCTGCATCTGGAAGTCAGGGAACAAAAAGACCCGAAAACAGGAAAATTTCACCAGAAGGAAAGCCTCATTTTCCCCCGCTACCATCAGTGGGACGTGCTGCACAAGGTTTTGGCGGACGTGCGGGAAAGGGGGCCCGGGCGGAATTACCTTATTCAGCACAGCGCAGGTTCCGGCAAGTCCAATTCCATCGCCTGGCTGGCCCACCGTCTGACCGGCCTGCACGACGCGCAGGATCACAAGATTTTCCAGTCCGTCATTGTCGTGACTGACCGCCGGGTGCTGGACACGCAGTTGCAGCGCACCATCCGCCAGTTTGAGCAGGTGGAAGGGCTGGTAAAAACCATAGACAAAAACGCCGCCCAGTTGCGGGATGCCATCAACGAGGGCGCGGCCATCATCGTCACCACCCTGCAAAAATTCCCGGTCATATTCAGGGAGGTGGAACACGGCAGCCGCAACTTTGCCGTGATTGTGGACGAGGCCCATTCCTCCCAGACGGGCCGGGCGGCCCTGACGCTCAAGACCGCGCTGGCCGATACCGATGCCGCCCTGAATGAATACGCCCGCCTGGAAGGCGAGGAAGAAGCCGGCGAGGAGCGCAGGCAGGACGAAATCTGGCAGGAGCTGGCCGCGCAGGGGCGGCATCGCAATCTCTCCTTTTTCGCCTTTACCGCCACGCCCAAGGACAAAACCCTGAATCTGTTCGGCAGGCAGCGGGCGGATGGCAGCTTCCGGGCCTTTCATATCTACTCCATGCGGCAGGCCATTGAGGAGCATTTCATCCTGGACGTGCTGCGCAACTATACCACCTACCGCGCCTATTTCCGGCTTGTGTGCAAGGGCGCGGAGGATCCGCGCTATGCCACTTCCGCCGCCGCCCGCGCCGCCATGCGCTTCGAGAGCCTGCACCCGCACAACATCGCCCAGAAAACAGCCGTCATGCTGGATCATTTCCGCAACGTCACGGCCCGCAAAATGGGCGGCAGGGCCAGGGCCATGCTGGTCACGGCCTCACGCCTGCACGCGGTGCGCTATATGCTGGAGTTTGAGCGGCAGATACGCGAAGGCGGCATGAGCGATGTGCGCGCTCTGGTGGCCTTTTCCGGCGAAGTCAGGGATACCGGCGCCAGTTATACGGAAGAAGGACTGAATGAGGCCACACACGGGCGCAAAATTCCCGAACGCGAAGTGCCGGATCTGTTCGCCACGGAGTTCAACATCCTGATTGTGGCCGAAAAATACCAGACCGGCTTTGACGAGCCCCAACTGCACACCATGTTTGTGGACAAGCCGCTCAGCGGCGTCAAGGCCGTGCAGACCCTTTCCCGCCTCAATCGCACCGCGCCGGGCAAGGAAGATACATTTGTGCTGGATTTTGTGAACAGCGCCGAGGACATCCAGAAATCCTTCGCCCCGTTCTATGAAGCCACGGTGCTGGAAGAGGAAACCGACCCGAATCTTGTCTATGACATCCGGCACCGGCTGGACGGATATCAGGTCTATACGCCCGCGCAGGTGGCGGACTTTGGCGCGGCCATTGTCCGGGAGTCCCGCAAGCAGCGGGGGAAAGAGGGCAGCGCCCTGGCCGCCGCAGCGGCCACGCTCAAGCCCATTGTGGAAAACGTCAGCCGCCTGGAGGAGGAAGAACGCCGCGCCTTCCGCACCGGGCTGGCCCGCTTTGTGCGTTTGTACAACTTTGTGACCCAGGTTTGCCGCATGTTTGATGAAGACATGCACATCTATTCCCTGTTCGCCAAGTCGCTGGCCGCCGCCCTGCCCACGGAAGCCGAGGGCCTGCCCGATCTGGACGGGCAGATTGACCTTGAATACTACAAGCTGACCAAAACCGGGGAAGGCGGCATTGCGCTTGTTCCGGCGGAGACGGGCTTTCCCGGCATAAAGGGCGATTCCGGCGCGGCGGGGGAAAAGGACTTTGCCACGCTTTCGGATATTGTGCGGAAAATCAACCAGCGCTTTGGAACACAGTTTGACCAGAACGATCAGGTGCATACCCTGCGCCAGATCGCCGAGCATGTGGCCGCAAGCGACCATCGCCTTGCCGACCTTGCCGGAGACGAAGACGAGGGCACATGGAATATGCTCTATGACAGCGTGTTCGCCAGCGGCGTGGCCGAAGCGGCCCTGAGCAACGCGGCTTTTTTTGAACTCATCAATCGGACACCAGACGCGCTGGACTTTTTAAAAGGGCAGTTGCGGGAGATGGTGCGGGAGAAAGTGAGGAAGGCTCTATGAGTGTTCCTTGATAGTTTTGTATATTTCACTATGGCATCAGGTCACATTCAAAATTTGTTGAAAATTTTAGAGCAATTTGACTTTTATTTTATTTAAAAATCGTTTAGATTGCAGAGATGAAATTTGCATCTGAAGAAATCCGAACCAAGGCTGTTCATGCGTATCTTGATGGAAAAGCAACAGCCAGGCAATTGGCAGATATTTTAGGTTATACCCCGGCTAGCATCTGCAATTGGGTCAGAGCTTACCGTGAAAACCAACGATTATCAGCCAAACCCAATGGCCATCGTCCAAGTTGTTTCTCATGCGAGGAGATTCGGGAATTGCAAGCCCTTCTTGATAAAAATGTTGATATGACGCTTCAGGAAATTAAAGAGCATTTTAATAAATCCTGTTGCCTGGCTGCCATCCACCGTC
>NZ_JAAKEH010000033.1:0-36023 GCF_011039095.1 Desulfovibrio sp. ZJ200
TTTTTATCAAGAAGGGCTTGCAATTCCCGAATCTCCTCGCATGAGAAACAACTTGGGCGATGGCCATTGGGTTTGGCTGATAATCGTTGGTTTTCACGGTAAGCTCTGACCCAATTGCAGATGCTAGCCGGGGTATAACCTAAAATATCTGCCAATTGCCTGGCTGTTGCTTTTCCATCAAGATACGCATGAACAGCCTTGGTTCGGATTTCTTCAGATGCAAATTTCATCTCTGCAATCTAAACGATTTTTAAATAAAATAAAAGTCAAATTGCTCTATCTCCAGAGGATAAACCTTCCACTTGTCCGTACAGTAAAACCAGACTTTCCACTTTTTCAATCGCTCCATCAATCTGTGGAGGGTAGCCTGATCACGCCCTCCACATTCCCGGTCGATGAGTTGACCGGTATCACGACAATAGGCTTTCCAGATCCAAAGTTTGTTTTTTTTGACTTTAGAAAATGCCACATTTCATCAAGCTCAACAATGATGGCCTCACCAGGCTCAGGCTTTTCATAAACACGTTCCGCAAAATTTCGTACCCAACGTAAAACAGCGGGGGGTGAAACATGAAAAATTCGGGCAATGGCAGACAGGGACAGACCCATGGTATAAAGCGTGACAGCAAGGGCTTTTTCACTTGCCGGGCGGCCCCGTGGAGTGGTGCGAGTAAATTGAAATCCACAATTCTTGCAGCGATACCGTTGTTTTCCCAGAATCTTTCCGCTTCGATATACCGTGCTGGCATGGCACTTGGGGCAGTCGGGCTTTGCTTCCATGTGTTTCCCCTTTTGGAGGGATATAACATATTTACATCATATTGTTAATACTCTCAAAGCTCTTTATCATAGGGAATCGGTTTTTTGCGACTCTGTCTGCCCGGAATACACGGAGTGATTCCTTTGTCGAGCAAGGCATTGCGAAACCAGTCGGCATCATAGCCCCGATCCGCCAGGAGTTCCCTGGATTGGGGCAGAGAGTCGAGCAAGGCGGCGGCACCCATGTAATCGCTCACCTGACCGCCGGTCAGATGGAACGCTATCGGCTGGCCGAGGCATTGCAAACGGCATGAAGTTTTGCGTTCAGCCCCGCTTTTGTTCGTCCGATACAGCGGGAAAGAGCCCTTTTTTGAGCAAGCTCGCCGCCGTTCTGTGCGCTTTGAGATGGGTGGCATCAATCATCAATCGTGTTGTGGAGCCATTTTGCTCAACGAGTTCAGCAAAAATTTTGTTGAATATTCCCAATCGGCTCCACCGGATAAAGCGGTTATAAAGAGTTTTCTATGGCCCATACTCACGTGGGGCATCTTTCCATCGCAGTCCGTTCTTGATGACGTAGACGATCCCGCTGACGACACGCGTGTCGTCCACTCTGGGAACCCCGTGAGAAAGAGGGAAGTAGGGTTTGATACGCGCCATCTGCTCGGGGGAAAGATAAAACAGCGTACTCATAACTTACCTCGTGCGCTATGAGTACACTGATACAAGCCCGTTGGCAATTAGCGAGTCCTGAGCCTAAGTATCATTGCCTACCTCTACAGGTGGATTTCTTCTGCCTGGAATCCGAATTGATGGAGTATTTCAATACGGCAAAGGTCAATATCCATCACTACCACATTCACGCCTTTCAGGATGATGCCTTCCACGTCAATGGGCAGCTTCCGGGCGATTGCCATTTCCATGAGCACGTCCAAGTCCCCGCCCTTGCTGAGAGGATCGTGCTTGAATGGTGTGAGGTTATGGCCCCAGGCCGGGTGGTGTGCCATTGTTCCTTCGGGAGTATCTAACCACTCCCTGATGCGCTCTCCCATGGCTTCGCTGTCGGAAAATCGCTCCACATCATCGCCGGGGGAAGATTTGAGCATCCGTTGAGCTTCGATCATGGTCAGGCCCTGTCGTGTGCGAGTGCCAGGCAGTGCGGGTCATCGTAGTCCATCGGGATATTCGGCGAACCCGCGTCTGCGGTGCTTCGTTCCTTATCCGTTGCGTTTTGCCTGGTTACGTCCACAAGCTGCGTGAGCAGCGCTACAACCTGCGAAAAATCAATTTGTTGTGGCGCGGCGGAAGGTTCGGGTTGAATGGGTTCCGGATCTGGATACCGTTGCGACGCCTGCGGCTGCGCTTCCTGCACCGCTACGGTCTGCACCTCCGGCGGCGCGGCGACGGCAGGGGAGGCAGAGGCCACAAGCGCCTTTTCCTCTGGAACCGCTTCCCGTGTTTTTGCGCCTGTTCGGTTCGCGTCTGCAACGATTGTTTCTGTCGAGGGCTGGAATTGGCTAGCATCGGCCAACTTTGTAACGTCAGCGCCGTAAAGTTTTGCGCCGCGTTTATTCCATTTTGCGTACCATTCCTCATAGTCCGTGATTTTGACGCCTTGTCTACTGCTGGATTCCGAAACCATCATTCGCCCGGTCTCGGCATCTCTGTAAGTCTGGACGATATGGTCTATGCCCTCAAACCGGCCCCTGTCCCAGCCCTTCTCTCCCGTATCCATACCGATCATCATGCCCTCGCGCACCTTATCTGGCGCAAGGGCATCATTGGATAGAAGCTCGCCTGTGGCCTGGCTTACGGTCTGGATCAGGCCCGCCGCGCCACCGTTGGCACCTTGGCGCAAGACGGCCTTTGCTTCCTTCCCGTAAATGGGCTTTCCGCTTTCGGCGTTCACCGCCTCCATCATGTTTCGGGTGTTTTCCGCAACCCAGCCGGAGCAATCAATGGCACCAGAAGAAGAGTTCTTGCTGCTAAAGCTGTACTTCACACCGCGGTCGATGGCGTCTTGCGTGCCTTGCTGCAAAGCCTGGGAAGTCGCCTCTACGGCTGCTTCCGGGGCCTTGACAAAGGCTTTCGTCACCGCGGCTGCTCCAGGTGTCTTTGGAATGCCTTTCGCCACCGCTTCCCCGGTGCCAGTGGCGGGGTCGATCTTGATTTCCCCCCGCTCGAACCTGTCCTGCACCGCAAGAAGGCGCTGCCTTTCAGTGTTCCCGTGCCGGTTCGCCACGCCTGCGCGCACGTTTGCGGACGAGCTTCCGAAATTTCGGTTTACGTCACGCACCTTGATGTCCTGCACCCCCATGAGCAGGTCTCTGTCCGTGGCAGTGGGGTTTCTCTGGAGGACTTCGGATGCGGCGGAAAGATAGCGCCCGGAGTTTGGCCCGTACTGGACGGCGGTGGAAAGCACCTGTTCCTGAAGCGCAGGGTTCGCTTCGATCCGCTTTGCGAGTTCCGGGTTCTCGCGGCGAATCTTCGCCATCATCGGGTCATAGTAGCCCTTCTTCTGATAGGCCTTGTCAAACTGCTCAAGACGGCCCTCTTTCTCTTGTGAGAGTTCGCGCCATTTTTGCGCGAACTGGCCGTTCCTGTTTGTGGCGTCCCCCGCGAGCGGCGCGAGCTGGGCGTGGATGTCCTCGTAGCCGTTTTCCTTTGCCCATTTGAGGGCGGCGTTGATACTGCCTGCCTGCGAAGCAAGCTGGCTGCGGCCATAGGACACCCCGCCATGATCCCCCTTGCCGGAAGAAATCATGGCAGTGCCTTTGCCCCCCGTTTCCGACATGGCAACGACATCGCCCAGGCCGGAATAGGAAGCGGCAGAAGCAACCTTTGCGCCTGTGCCGGTGCGTCGCCCGGTAGAGGATGAGCCAGACGAGGAGCGGCCCTCATCACCGCCGAACAGACGCGAGAAGAAACCGCCCGCTGTGGCAAGGATGCCGGGCTGTTCCTTCTTCTTGATGGCTTCATCTGTCGTGTCTGTCAGGTCGGATATGGCTCCGGTGAGCTCAGCAAAATGGCCTGCGGGCTCCTTTTCGCTGGATTCGCCAGAGGAGAAAAGAGAGGGCACTCCGGCCCACGCATCGGCCACGGTCGAGCCGATGGAGTCACCAACGTCAAACAGACCCTTGGCAATATCGGCAGTGGAGATTTCAAAGCCCAGCAGCCCGGCGGCCCCGGTGAGCAATCCGCCCATGTCCAGAATGTTTGCCGCCGATGCGCTTACCCTTTGCCCCGTGGAAGCCTCCTGGCCTTCCTCAAGGCCAAAAGCCTCACGGTGCATTGCAGCGTCATTCCAGCCGGACACGCCATCATAGAGGGCCATACTCGCGGCCAGAACTTGCCCGGCAATGGGAATTGCCTTCGCTACGCCAAGGGCCCCTTTCGCCCCAAGGCCAAGAGCTTTCCCGGCACCGCCCGCAACTTTGCCTGCTCCGGGTGCTGAAATGGCCGCTGTGCCTGCATCAAGGGCTGTACTGACTGGATCGCCAGAGAGCGCAGCGGCGCCCCCAAAGAGCGTTGCGCCAGCGCCAGCAAGGAGGCCGAACCTCCCCCGGCGTCCAGGAGTCCGCCCCGGCTTTGTGCCCCCTGCTTTACGCGCACCGCGCCTGCGGCCCATTCTGTCAACCAGGCCACCTTCCCCGAAGATGCCGCCCCCGGTAGTACGCGAGCCGTCTTTGATAGCCTCCAGCAGTTCATCATGGCGCTTTTTGCCCTCTCGCGCCTCTTGCGCGGCCAGGGCAAAGGATTTTTCAGCTACTTTGGCCTCTTTTCCTGCGCCCTTGATGAACCGGCCCTGCTTGTCCCGGTTTCCACGCTTCGGCGCGTCAACCTTTCCCCCGGCCCACGTCACCACCTTGGCCCGTGCGGTCTGTGCGGCCTGATCCACACGTTCCCTGGCTGCGGTGATGCCTGTTTTTTGCGCGATGGTCTTTTTCAGGATGCCCGCAAGACTGTCATCCGCCCCATCTTTTTCCGGGATAGCCTCTTTCAGTTCCTTGAATGCCGACCAGAGCGGGCCGCCTGCGGCCAGCCCTGCCGCATTTTGTATGTCAGACTTGTCGGTGGAAGCAACGGAACCATCCCATGACGCGAGATTTTGTTTCAATGCTCCCAGGATGCCCTTGGATTGCTTCTGGGCAATCGCTTCTTCTCGTTTTTGTGCGAGGGCTTCCTGGCTTTTTGTTGGTACGCTGGATGTGGCACTGGCGTCTTTCTGCTTTGATGCCACACTTTTTGGGGCCGCGCTTTCATGGCCCCCGCCTTGTGATTTCCGGGATTGCCTTTCGTCAGCGGTGGGAACTTTGGCCTTATCGGGCCGTCTCTTGTCGGCGCCCCCCGTGGTCTTCGTCTGGTGGAGGGCGGTAGTGTGCAGGATGCCGGGGGCAGGTTGTTTCTCGGCGCGGACGCTTTGAGAAGACACCCCCTTTTCGTGTGCGCGGCCCCTGCTGCCGGGGGCATTATTCCTGGGAGTGGCCTCGGCCTCTTGGCGGGGGGGCGTCCCCATTGCCGCCGGTGTCAGGCTGCGGGCAAGCCCTGTGCGAGTGTTCTCCTCGATCTGTTCGAGGAGTTCCTCAATGTGGGCCCAGAATTGTTCATCCTGGGATTTCTCTTTTTCTTCTTCCGGGCTGTTTTGGAAGGGCAGCCTGATTTCTTCGCTCATGGTTATCTCCGGCCCTTCCTGCCGTGCATTTTCACGTTCTTTATGGCCTTGTGACGCCGTATCGCGCTTTCATGGAGCGCGAGAACCCGGCGAGCAGGGCAAGCAAGCAAGCTGCCGAGGCTTTGGCCGTCATTCAGGCACAGATTGCCCAGGATCGTATCCCAGGCCTGCTGGCTATACCCGCGGAATGTAGTCGAAAGCCCGAAAGGGAAAGTGGAGCCGGACGCTCACACCCTCCTTGTGACGCCGCCATAGTTTTCCTCGTCCGTTGTGATTTCGAGCGGGTTATAGGCAATATCCTTGACGTACAGGTCAAAGTCTGTGGGTTCCCCCTCGATTTCGAGCCGAAAGAGCCAGTCCTTTTGAAAATCGGTGGCTACCAGCTTTTTTGAGAGCATCCGCAGCCGGTTGAAATCTTCTGCCACTCCGTCCCCCCCCTAACAGATGACCAGACTTGCTGGCAGAATAGCGCGGCACTCTTCCATCTGTTGTTCAAGCTCGGTCAGTCGCGCCCGCATCTCTTGCAAGGATGGAAGATCGGGAATCGGCCCCCCCATGCCATGATAGGAGTCACGGGTGCGCGAGGTGTTCGGGATGTCGATGAGCGCCTCCAGATAGTCACCCACGAGGCCGACACAGCCATAGGGAAGCGGGCGGTCAGGGGGCCAGTCCCGTAGCCGGGCCAGCCAATAAAGCGTCAGGGCCCCGGAGTCGGCTTCCGGGTAAAAGAGGAGCTTCCCTGCCGCCTCATCCACCTGCACGGGGACGTGGCGGTGCATTTCATCGTGGCATCCGGCTACGGTGAGATAGAGTTCGGGGAAATCCGCTTCTTTCGTGCCTGCCTCGAACCTGGATTGCAGTATGACGCCCGCCTTGTCCTGATATTTGCCAAGCGCCTGGCGCAAAAGACGCTGTAGTGCCGTATCATCGTTATGATACAGCACTACGAAACGTCCCTTTACTTCTTCGAGCAGTTCAAGAGAGGTCATTGCAGCCCCTCATTTACAGGGAAAGGGTGCCGTCCTTGTCGTCATCAAGCCAGCTTATCCAGTTGGCGTGAATCGTGCCAGCCGGGCGCACAAGCGATGCGCCGTCTTCTACGGAGAGGTCCGCGCCCTCCAGTTCCAGCCAGGAGTCTTCGAGGACGACTGTGGTGTTCTTGTTGGAGGTGGGGAAGGATTCTCCGGCAAGAGCGATCCTGACGGTGAGGTACTTCTTGTTCCTGACCCAGTCGCGCACCGCCTTGTAGGCCTCGCCCGAAATCACCTCCTTGAAGGAGACGGGCACATCCTGCGCGTTCTTGTAGCGGCCCTGCTGGTTGAACTGGACGCCATGCGGCCCGTAGGACTCGATATTTTCGCGCATGAGCGCCGGAAGCTGCGTGGACTGACAGAGGTAGCGCAAGTTCGGGTAGCCCTCGATGGTCAGGATGAACTCATCGGAGGCCACACCTTCGCCCAGACCGAGCAGCTTGCGGTATCCGGCCCGAATTTTGGGGATGTTTCCCGCCACATCCGAGATGTTTGCCATGCCATTTTCCTCTTTTACGCTTGCTGGCCGTAGCCTTTTCGCAGCATGTCCTTGCTGATCATGGTCAGTGTGGATAGCTGGATATTCAGAGTCGCCCGGACAAATCTGCCCTGGGAATCAATTTCCTTGTCGAAGGGTTGCGAAATGGAGTCGATCACCATGTCCGTGAAGATATGGCGTGTGCCGATGTTCACGCATACCCGGTCGGGGATTCGCCCTCCCGCTGGCTGCATGTCATTCACGTCAGGCGCGGCCATGAACTCAAGCGCCCGGATGGGTTGCATGACCTCGCTTTCCGGGTCCTCAAGGGCATAGAGCTTGAGTTCAATATTGAAGGTCGTTGGCCGGTTCCCCTCCCACGTCTGCCGGGAGTTCAGGGTCGTTACGGATGTTATGTCCGTTGCGGCCTGCACCAGGCCCCCGGCGAGGGGGATTTGGTTGCCGATGCTTTCTCCCTCAAATGGCGATGTCCAGTTCGCAGTCAGTTCTTTTGAAGTGCCGGGGCCCCAGACGCCGACAACCGTGGCCTCGCTCCCCTGTATCCAGCATTTGCGGTGCCGGGTGATGCGTGTGTCACGGTTGCCGATGCCTTCCATGTCACAGACCTACATGCCGCGCCGGGCGCGGAGACGCATGGATTTTTTGCGATGAAGCCGGGCCGCCGCCGTATTGGCCTTGCGCCGGGCCTTGCGAAGTCCGGCCTTCTGCGCGGCGGAAAGGCGCACCCTGCCGGAAATGCGCTTGTTGATTTGCACTACCTTGCCGTCCCGGACGACCTTTTGCTTGCGATAGGTGGCCTCCAGAATCATGTGGCGACCTTCGGGATCGTCGGATGCGTTCGTCATCGCCAACGATGACGCTTTCATTGTGCTGGTGCGCGTCCTTTTCCACGGGGCCGGAGTATTCCATCCAGTCCCCCGTGCCGGTCGCGGGCGGCGTGGTCGAGGCGGTCACATTCGCCGCAGCGATGAAGCTCTGGCCATCGCAGGAAACGACATCGCAGGGCGCATAGCCCGTTTGGGAATCCCATTCGCCGCGATCCCTGGACAGGATGAAGCCGAGGGACGGGTAGCGGTATCCCTTCTGGTTGACCACGCGCACGGCCTGCACCCAGTTGCACTCCTTGGCGGCTTCGGAGAGTTGCCGCAGGCCTTCCATGCCGTAAGCCTTCTTGGGCAACGGCGGTCCGAAGATGTCTTCCTGACTTGTGCCCACGCCGAAGATTTCATGCACAGTGAAGGGGCGCCCCTTGCTGGCAACGATAACACACCCTCCAACGCTCACCGGGCCGCCGCCCGTCTTGCAGGTATTGTCAATGGGCTGGAGGACGGTGATTTCCGCCGCGTTGGTGATTACGCCTTTCATGCTTATTCCCCGCCCTGGCCTTCGAGGTACCTGGCGTAGGCCATTTCAATGGCGTTGGCCTCGCTCTTGGCGGAGCGCACCTTGATGCCCTGGAGGCCTTCAACGGCCACCGTCCTCCAACCGGCCTCGCCCGCCGTCGCCTTGGCGTGGGTCTTGAAGTCTTCCGTGCTCATTTTGATGCCGCCCGCTCCGGCCCCCCCGCCGGAGTCCCCACAACGCTTGCAGGGTGACGCTGCCCGTGATGGCCGATTCGTGCGGAACGAGCACACGGGATTCCATCTGATGGTCGATCTTGGGGATGAGCTTGTAGTCCTTCTCAATGTCCACATCGTAGCCGATGTGGATTTCGATGCCTGCCGCCGGAGCGGCGCTGAAGTCAACCGTGACCTGGCCGCTCGCGTAGTCCACAGTTCCGCTGATGTTGATGGTCGCCCCGGCAAGGGCGAACACGCCGAGGATGTGGCCGTTATTGTCATCATAAGCCACAATGTTGCGGTCGTGGAGGATTTTCACCGAGCCGGGCTTGATGGGCATCAGTTTGCCGCGGTCCGTGGCGCTGTCGAAGACGAACTGCTTTTTGGTCGCATCGCCAAGGTACGGCGCGGACATCTGATCCATGACGGCATATCGGCCATTGTAGCGGAAGTCGATGCGGTCTCCGGCCTGAAGGTCGCCGAAGGTGCTCCCTGCCACGCGATGGACGCGGAACATCTCGGAACGGTTGAACTGGCCCGGAATCAGGGTCGTCATCTGGGCGGTGACGGACTGCAAGAGAACCGGCAGGATGAGGGACACCATGCGGTCGCGCATCATGATGCCCTCGGTCGTGCTCATGTCGGCGGATTCAAAGACGCCGGGCAGGCCGTTGCCCGTCTTGCCGACAATCATGGCGTTTTCAATGGCCTGATGGGCGCTTGCCAGAATCTCATCGTTGGGGAGGCGTCCATACCGCTGACAGAACGCCTGAAGCGCCCTGCTGTGCGCGCCGAGAATCATGGGCGCGTTTTCGCCGGTGCTTTCATACACAGAATTGGACACCGCCCCTTTCAGGCGTTCGGCCCTGGCTTTGCTGTCCGAGATGAACTTGCCGCTGTCGTCAAGGATGGGATCAAGCAGGGCGGAGCGCATCTGGTGCGCGCGCGTCACGATGTTGGTAACTTGCTGCTTGTACCCGTCAAGGTTTTTGCTCATTGCTGCACTCCGTTGTCAGGTTGATTTGCTCGCCTCGCAGCGGAGGCTTCCCAAGTCTGGCAACAGGGGGGCAGCAGGTACACAACTTTTTATGCAGATGTGGCACATATAGCAAAAAAAGAAAAACCCCGCTCCAAAAGGGGCGGGGTATGGATGCACAACAGGAAGCGGTTTGAATTTAGGCCGTTTCTGCCCTTGCCGGAAGCAGTCGCATCTTCACATTCAGGGCCGCAAGGATTTTGGCGATGGTTTCGTAGCGTGGTTTTGAGCCGGGGCGGAGAGCCTTGTACAGACTTTCACGCCCAAGGCCGGAATCCTGAGCCAGTTTTGCCATGCCGCGGGCTTTAGCCACATTGGCAATGGCAATCAGGAGCATATCGGGGTCCGGGTCTTCAGCCGCCACAGTGAGGTATTCAGCAATCATTTCCTCACTGTCCAGATAATCAGCCGTTTCAAACGGTTTAAATTTGTTCATGTCCATGCTATTCCTCCATCATAGAACGCGCAATGGCAATGTCTCTTGTTTGGGATGACTTATCACCGCCAATCAAGAGAAAAATAATAGTATCGTCTTTATGTGTAAAATAAACTCTATATCCTGGGCCATAATGGATTCGCAGTTCAAATAATCCCTTTCCCAAAGACTTATAGTCCCCAAGCGAACCTTTTTGAATATTGTCCATCCGATTGAGGATACGGGAGCGAGCCGACAGGTCTTTTAACCCTGTCAGCCAACTATCAAATTTTTCGGATCGAACGATTGTGAACATGGAAAAATTGTAATCAATCGGATACAAAAGTCAAGATAATAATCAGTGCGAGTGGTGGTTTGTATTTCCGCCCCCATCAATGACTTGGCCGCTTACATTGGCATCGCCGCCGATATTCACATCCTTGTCAAAGCTGGCAGGCCCGGAGAAGGCAAGGCCACCGGGGCCGGTCATCGTGCCTTCCCTGGCTGCTGAAAGGTTCAGGCTTTCGGCGGCGCTTCCGAGCGTCATATTCCCCTGCGACTGCACTTTCCCGGCCCCCTTGGATTCCATATTCATGCCGCCGCCGACACGCAAATTATAATTCCCCTTCACGTCCACGAGGTAGTTTCCCTGGACGCTGTGAAAGCAGTCCTTTTCGCAGTGAATGACCACCACACCGTCCGGGGTGATCTCCGCCGCTGTTCCGCTGGCAAGGTTGGTTATCCGGGCTGCGCCGGGCTTTGTGATCTGGACGAGAACGCCGTTCTGCTGAAAGACGATGTCTTCATGGTACACGGGGGCGTCTGGCGTGGGTTCATCCGGGGTGCGCTTGTGGGCAAACTGTCCCGGCCCGGCCCATGCTTCCGGGGCCATGTTCGGCTTTCCTTCCGGGGCGAAGTGTACGCCCCCGGTGATGCGCGGCCGCCGGGTATCCCCGCCGAAGGGAAAATCCACCCACACATAGTCACCGACTTTGACGGGTACCAGGCCACCGTCAGCGGGCCGCACCCCAAGGGGGAGCCGATAGGTTGCCCAAGGCAGATCGGCCACCGGCACATCGTCAAAAATATCAAAGACGCGAACCTGCACACGCATCATGCGCTTCGGGTCGTCAACGCTCACGACTTCGGACACATACTCGCCGCTGTAGATTTTAGGCTGTTGGCTCAAAGGGAACCGCCCCCTTTACGCGGCAATAATACTTTTGGGCCGAATAGTAGTGCGCCACAGAGCTTATCACCACCTTGTCCGGCAGGGACTCGTCCAACGGCCTGTCCGGGGTTGCCCTGTGCCACCACAGCTTGAGAACCATCCCCGGCGTGAGAAAGCCGTTCCCGTGCGTCTGGAAGTCGATAGCGATGCGGGAAGCCGTGGGGCGGTTCCCCAGGGTTTGCATGTTTTGCGAGGCGTTGAGGATCGGGGCGTATTTTGCCGCCTTGGAAAGCACCGGCCCGGCGGAAGGCGCTTTGACGCGCCCCGTTATGTCATTCCAGCCGGAAAAGCCCCGCACGGCCTGCTCCTGAATCCTTGATTGCTGGCTTGGGCGGGTAAAGCTGATGAGCTGGAAGTCCGCGCCAGGCTTCCCGTAGTGGTATTCAAATGCCGGTTCTTCGGCGAAAAGGGCGCTCAATGTCTTGATGTGCCATTCCTTGCGCCCGAACCAGATATGGCCCCCCTGCTCGCCCGCGATTTGGCGCAGCATGGCGCTCATGCGCTCCCCTGCGATGCAGTGGTAATCTTCCACTACCGGGAATTTTCCGGCGTCAATCTTGAAGCCCGATGATACCGCGCCGATGATCTCTGACACCCCCCGTTGCCGGAAAATGCGGGTTTTGTCTGCCAATGTTTTGAGCTTGTACACGGGGGAAGCCATAAGGTTGAACTTGAGATACCTGTCGGCGGACGGGTCAACCATGACAGTGAAGGCTTGTTTGACGTTCATGCCGTCCAGGCTCCAGTCATCCGACAGGTGGGCTTCGATTTCATCATGCTCCCGGATTTGAAGCTCGTCCTTCAGGTAGCGGTTTGGATCATCCCAACTCATAATGAGCTTGGGGCCGTCCAGGTCGAGGGTTTCAATGTAGTTCGACTCGCGCAGAAAGCCGATGTCAAACTCCTGCCCGGTGCGGACATGCACAAATTTCCTGAACAGGTTGTCGTCTGCCATGAGCCGCGCCCCTTCACATGAGCCGCACTTGACCGAGCGCGGTTATCTCGTCCATCGGCTTCACCTCGCGCCCGTAGAGGACTTGGGTATTGACTTCCACAAGGGTGCGGGCCGCCCACAAGCGGCCTTCTCCCTGCTCCGAAGGGCTGGCATTGTCCGCCTGGATTTCACGGGGGACGGAAATTGAGGCCGGAATCTGTATCGGCTCTGTGCCCAGCAGGTAAGGCACCATGAAGCGGCTGTACCGCCGCCCCCGGTGCGCCACATAGGCGAACCATGCCAAGGCGATCTTTTCCAGCGTGGGCTTGTCCCAGGCGCACCAGAGCAGGGAATATGAGAGGGTGACGGGGATGGAACTCAAGCGCATGGCCCGATCCGTGCCATCCATGTACCGCTCCACGTCAAGCACGACAGGCTTTTGGTTCTGGTCGCCCACAATGCCCGGCGCACGGTAATACGCCACCACCGGGAGGTCAGGAAGACGCTTCTTGCCGGGGTTATGCTGGGCAATCCGCCGTATGAGTGAAGGCGGGTCTTCGTTTTCGGCCCTGAAAATCTTTTCTTTTGCCGGGCGGTCGAGGAAGCGCCGGAAGGCCTGCGGCTTGTCGTCTTGCAAGCCTTCATACGCGCCGACGATGATACCGCCAACGGCAAAATCAACGCCCTGGAGGTCACTGACTGCGTTCGGTTCGGCCATAAAAATATGCTCCATAAACTCTTGGCTAGTTCCGCGAAAAATGCTAAAAATTGCGGAACTAATAAGGAGGAACCCATGCCAAACAGCTTATATAGACTTGTCGACCGCCAATACGATATTGCACAGGGTGTGGCCCAACCACTCCCACTGCCCCGCTACGATACCTATTCCATCTGCAATTTACGAGGTGGAATTGGAAAGACATCACTGGCATTTAATCTCACCTACCTTGCAGATTCAGTTTTAGCAGTTGACACTTGCCCACAGTGTAATTTAACTTGGTTTTTTGACAACAATTATTTGCAAAACGCCTCCGTTACAGTTTACGATATGTTATTGCCAAATTTTGTTCCCGGGTTAGGCTCTCCATCTCACATAGCAAAAAGTATTTCTGCAACTAATGTGAAGTTCAACAATAGGAATGCTTACTACCTTCCGTCCGATGGAAGATTATATATACTTCCTTCTCAAATTGCTACTTCGATAGTACAGGCGCAGAGTGTTTCTGGACAGAAGCAAATTCAAATTATTGATAATATTTTATTTGCGCTAAAAAATAATATTACACGGGAGATGCAAGAGACACAGACTACCCGGTGCATAATTGACACCTCTCCTTTTTTTTCAGGTGCGACACATTTATCATGGCACGCGAGCGATGCGCTTATCATCCCAGTACGGACGGATCAGCAATCAGTAAATGCCTTATCCTTACTTCTTAAAACACTTTCTGATCCAGCCAGTGAGTTTAGAAAGATAATGCCATCTAATGGTCACACTCCTAAAATCCAGATGATTGTCTTGACACATTGCGGATGGTCCACTGTCCACGGTGCACGAAACAGACCAGATCAACAGACAAAAATTTATATTGAAAAAGTTTTTGATATAATCCGCCAAAATATTACACAATTTACAACGAGTGATCCTACAAATCATCTTTTGCTGCTTGATGATTTTTTTGGTACCGGAAGGATTTCTTCTGCCAAAGCCACACCTATTCCTCTGCTTCATCCAGGGGAAAGCATGACCATAGATCGCGTCAGGGCAGAGGTAAACCAATCTGTAGAGAAAATTCAAAATCAGTTGAAATATATTCATGCCAGCATTTGGTAATACTCTTGTATTATTGGGGGGAGAAATGGTTCCCTGAATATCCATCACCGTTCTCCAACGTGACCATTGGCCGGGATCGCAGGTGCTCTCCCGGCTTTTTTTCTTGACATTTCCCCCGTTTTATGGCGTCGTTCCCTCAACGGAGTCCGTAAACTCCATCAGCGAAGGTTGCCAGCGCCTCAAGCATGGCTCTTTTTGTGTCTGTCAAGATGTTCTCTTGGCATTTTTCGGCATATAATGATGTCTACATCAGGCTGGGAGTGGGGTAGCGGCAACGCCCCCGACCGTTCGCTGACGGTTTACGGCTCCCAGCCTTGTCTATTTTGGACAGGGCAAACGTAAGCATCAGCGAGGTTTCATCATGGAAATGGCCCTGACCTTCAACGACGTCACCCTTTCCCCTGTCACCCACCAGAACCGCCTTTGGATTCGGGCTGTCGAGCTTGCCCGCGCCTTGGGTTTCAAGCGTGAGGACCAGGCTGCAAAAATTTACCGCGCACACGCTGACGAATTCACTCCTGATATGGCGCAACTGGTTGAAATCATCGACAACGCCGATTCGGCGTTCCCGGTGAAAAGCCTCCTTTTCTCTCTGCGCGGCTGCCACCTGCTGGCGATGTTCGCGCGGACGCCGGTTGCCAAGGCTTTTCGCCGCTGGGTATTGGACGTGCTGGACAAGCTGGCGGAGGAAGAACGCGCCAAGGCTGCACCCGCCCCCACCTCCGAGCCTTCCCCCATCTCCAAGCGCACGGACCCGGAGCGCAAGGCCCTGACGGCCATTATCAACACATGGGTAGGCATGGCCCCCATCCACTACGCCAACGCCCGCGCGCAAGTGAACGCGCACTTCGGCGTGGCCTCCGTGGACGCCCTGACCGTGGCGCAGGTCAAAGAGGCCATCCAGTGGGTACAGTCCAAGATTGACGCGCTTCCGCCCGCGCGGGAACAGGCCGCCTTGCCGCCGGTCCCCAAGAAAGACAAGTTTGAAGCCTACATCGAGCAGGTCGAGGCGCTTCGCGCAAGGACGGACGCTGAAATCCGCCGCCTGCTTGGCGAAGGATTGAACCTTGTGGATGTTTACAAATTCGGCCCGGAGGGCATCAGAGGCTTTTCCAGTATCTTCCATAACTGGCTCCATGAAGTAGCCGTCTCGCCAAGTCCCCTTGTGGCCTCTTACTGGAGCATGGAGCGGGCGATAGAATATTCCCCCCTCCACCTCATCAGGGAGCTTGAGAAGATTCTGCCCGACCTGCGGTGCAGGTAGAGGAGTTTCCGAACACTTCCTTTCGGCACCCGAAAGGTCAGCCCCGCTTCGGCGGGGCTTTTTCATGCTTATCTTCACAGTATCCCCACGGCATCCGCTTGCGGCGCATCCTTTGATTCTTCGCCGGTGTCAGGCTTGCCAACTTCGGGCTCTGCTTCCTGGGTGGGAAGCGGCGGCACTTCTCCCAGGGCAGGCAGCGGCGCGCAAACATAAACCGTACCGGCCCCGGCCACCCGGCCAATGGCCTTGGCGCTCAATACATAGACTGTGCGTGTCTCCGGCTCCTCGGCATCCGGCGTGGCGTATTCTCGCCACTGGATGAGGGAAAAGTCATTCACGGGCATGGAGAGGAGGATATTCATCGGCTCATTCACGCCCAAAAAGCTGTTCGCAACTTCGCCCGCCAAAACCTCGAAGCCGAGGCCTTCTTCCGGCACGATCATAGCCCGGCCAAGCACCGGCTCTCCGAACTTCTGCGCCCGTTCTGCGGCGTCAATGCTCCCTGCCGGGTCTTCCGAGACGGCCACAGTCTCCTCTTGGCCGGGGATGGCCGGGAAGATGAGGCAGTCAAAGGCCTTGGGATCATGCGCGAGCATGGTCTTGAGGTCTTGGGCAAGGATTTTGGCCGGAGTGCGAAAGTCTCTGGGGTTGAGCTGGTCGATCATGCGATACCTTCCTTCTCCATCATGCCCTTGAGTTCGGATACCGGCAGGGAATACTTCTTCGCCAGGTTCTCAAGTCCCGTCTTCATGTCAAAGCCCGGCAGGTTGAATTTGACGGCCACGGTGAGGTTGTGGAGGCTCTGAACGATCTCTTTCCGCTGCGCGTCTGTCAGCCGGACTTTCGGAACCTTCTGTCCCTTTCGTGGCTTGAGCTTTTTTTGCAACTCCTGGACGCCTTTTTGCTTCTTTGCGTCCTCGATGAACTCCTGTGCCTCGCGGAGAAATTTGCGGTGCGCCTGTCTCGCCTCGGCGGGATTTCGGGCCACGCCGCGCGCAAGGGAAACGCGCCGGAGTTCGTCAGCCTTGAGGAAGCGCGAGCGCACGGTGTCCGCAAAGCCGGTTGTGGCCGATTGCCGCTCAATTTCTTTTGCCAGCACCGCATGGACGGTGTTGCTTTTGAGAACCCGAAGCACCTTGAGGACGTGCTTGCAGCAGCAGCCCTTGAGGCCGGGATTTCGTATCTTCGGGAAGTCCTGCTCTTTGGGCGGGTTCACGTCAAAGCCGCCGATTGAGGTCAGGTAGCGATACCAGAATTGGTGCCGCCCGCATGAGCAGTCAAAAGAGATGCGCCCCGTGGCGGCGGTTCTCGCCGATACCAGGGGGAGGGCCGTTGAATGAAGGGCCACGTCCCAGTCTTCGAGGCGCACGCGCACCTGATAATGCGCCTTGATATTCCCTGAAACGCTGAAATAGAGCAGGTTTTTGTTGATCTTGTAGAGCATGGCGGAGCGCACATTGCGGCTCCGCTGGATGTCGGCAGGATCGGATGTTTTTTCCAGTTGAATAAGGGGAACACCGCGCACTTCGCGCCGGAAATTCTTTTGCGCGCGCTCATTGGCGGCCACAAAGCGCTTGAGGTCATCTATGGTGTACTCAACCGCATGGCCCTGGCGTCCGTATGCCAGCACAATGCCGGTTCCGGCTCTGACATGCTGCCGGAGCAGGGCGGGGGTGAGGAGCCCTACCGCGTCTTCGCGCAACTCGCGGGCCTCGCGGCGATCCGCGTTGGCCTCCTTTTCAAGCGCCCGTAACTGGTTGAGGATGTCCTTCTTGTCGGCCATTTCGCCTACCTGCCAATGCGCTCAAACTCTTGGTAGTGCTTGATGCGTTCCCGTATCCAGGCCGTGGAAGGGAGAATAATGCGGATGCCGGAAGCAAGCCTTTCCCTGGGGTCATCAAGTGCGGCCGCAATCAGGACAACCCATTTCAGCGTATCCAGCCCATAGACCTTGTAGGCAATGAGTTCCGGCATCAGCGTGTCCGCAGGCTGAATTTCATACTCTGTCCAGTCCGCGCCCGGTTTCTCGGATTGGGCTTGCCGGATTTCCCGGTACAACTTCACGCGCACAAGCGGGTCGTCAATGTTCAGCGGTGAAAGGCGGTCATTCATGGTCGCCCCGCAATTCTCTTGCTCGGTCGGCGTCCCGCTGGAAGGTGATCGCCTGCCAGGGCGCGAAGGGCGACGGCGGAGTGGGATGCTGTTTTGACACGGCGGCAAGCATGGTATCAATCCAGCGTGCGGACAGCGGTTCTTCAAGCATGGCGGCGGCCACGCATAACAGCATGGCCTTGTGGCCGCCGTGAAATGCCATCCAGTTCGGGAAATATACGATGCGCCCCTTTTCATCGTGCTTGATGTCGATAAGGGCGCCTTCCCCCCCCTGCCCGCATGTTATAACGCTCAACCGATGTATCCAGGATCAGGTTGCCGGAGTTTTTGAGCGAGAACCACCAGTCAAAGGACCGCTGGAGCAGAGTGCGCCCGTCTTCCACGTCATCAAAGCATACGGAAGTCGCGTGGGGGGAAAATTTCCCGGAGCGATCTTCCACGGCAATGGCGAACCCTGCGGCGGCTTTGGATTCGATGTCGGCAAGCATTTTGTCCCGCCATTTGGAGGGGGCCCCTTGAACGGGCAGACAGTGGGTAATGGCAAGGCGATTTCCCTCAAAGAGAATTGCCGAGGCCATGTGTCTGTTTTCGCTGTCCAGGGACAGTGCGAAAATCTTTTTCTTTTCGATGTCGTCCATTGCATCTAGCCCTTGGTGTCTTCACCTGCCCACAGCAAGGCAATCTTACGCGCCCTTTGCAAGAGGCGCGTGTCTTCATCCACGATGGCGGTATCCTGATCTGCGGGGATATAGTCCACCAGGAACGCGAAACAGCAGGTGTCCGAGATGTCCGGACTCTTGATGCCCTGGGCCTTCATCTGGTCTTTCGGAAGCATCTGATAGCGCCCGCGTTCATCAATCTTGTACGGGAGGCGGGAGGCCTGCTCGACAAACTTCTTGAGGTCGGGCCCCTTGAATCGCTCGTCAAAGATCGCTTCCCGCAGTTTACAGTGCGCGTATGCCCGCAGGTTGAAATATCGCCGCTGGTCTGCCGCCGCATGGCATGGCAGGCCCCAATGGATGCGGGAGATCGGGATGCCCATTTCTTCCAGTTCAAGGACGACTGTTCTCCCGGCTCCGTCAGCGTCAACGGCTATCGTGAGCGCCGGAAGCTCATGGTATTTCGCCGCGATTCGCCGGGCGAACTGCTTTTCATCCAGATCAAGGTATTCATCGCAGGAGACCACCTCCACCATCCGCTGCGGGCCGTGTCCCGAAACGCGGCAAATGGTCATCACGGACGAGTCCCGGTGAACGCCCTCGGCCACGTCCGCCAGAAGTACCCAGCCCCAGGCTTCGGCGTGGATGATTTTGTTTGATACGCACTGGACGCACCAGCTTCGGGGGATCAGGTAGCCTGATAGATTGTCCGGGAGATTGCCCAGAACCCGAATCTGGTACTCCGGGGAATGGTGGCCGCCGTATTCAATCAGCTTGTCCCTGATGAACTGGTGTGAAACGAGCGGGGAAAGCTCGGAGTTCATGGTGATGGCCGTATAAATGCCTGGGCCGCCGCCTTCTTTGACCGCGAGTTTGGTCATGGCTTCGGCAAAATGCCCCGTGGCCCTGGTTGGCTGCGAGGTCATAACATATCGGTTGCGCTCATTGGTCAGGGCGCCTTTCAGAACATCGTGGATCACGTCATCCACGCCAGAGGCCTCGTCCACCACCACGAGATAATTTATGTTGTGCTGCCCGGCGAGGTTTTCGGGCTTGGCCTTGCTCGCAGTCTTTGGCATCACATACCATGAGTCCTTGTGCAGTACCGAGAAATAGCGGCGCGTCTCTTTCACAAAGTAGCCTGCCTGCCAAGGGTACATGGCCTCCACGTCCGCTATCACGTCATCGAGGTATTTCCAGACGACCGAGCGCGCCTGTTCAATGTTGGTCGCGGTCAACATGGCATTGGAGAAGTGAAAGACGCGAAGATGCCAGTCCAGAATCCATGCGAGCATTGCGCTTTTGCCCGTGCCATGGCCGGAAGAAACGGCCACGCGGCACCCCGGCTTGCTCACTGCTTCGAGGAACTCCATCTGTTGCCAGGTCGGCTGGTAGCGGGAATTGTCCAGCACATACGCCACCAGGTTGTCATAGTAGCGATTCTGGAACTGGACATACCGAGGGTCCCGCAGGATTTCACGAATCTTTTTCGCCATCTTTGACGCTCTCCGGCTGGAACGATCCGCCGCCCATTTCTTCCTTCATCTGGCGCACCTGCTCCGCGCGCTCCGGTACAAAACCCGTCCGCTCACGTTCTGCGGCTTCCATTCTTTCCTTGGCGCGCTGCGCCATTTCTTCCGGCGAAATTGTCGCGTAGGCCCCGTTGTCATCGGACGGCGGCTCCGGCTCTGCCTTGGCAAGCAGCAGTCGCAGGGATTCAGGCAGGGGGTAGCCCTCGGCCTCCAGGGTGAGTGCTGCCTCAGTGGGGTCAATCTTCTTTTCGCGCACATCGGTCAGGATTTGTCGGGTAAAGTCGTTCTGGCGCGTCTGGCGCTGCCGATGGCGCTCGAACATGCCCAGGTGCCGTGCAAGCTTGTCGAGTGCTGAAATCTTGTCATGCAGCACGATCTTGAAGTTCTTGTTTTCGCCTTCAGTGAGTTCTTTTATCAGGGCAATCTTTTCTGACGGAATTTCCTCCATGTCCCGGAGCTTCACCCCATCCCTGCCAAAGTGCAGATAGTCCCCGATGTTCGACTGGGCGATTTCAGCGAGCTTGAGCAGTACAAAGTCTTGAGTGATGTGCAGACGCGCCACGCGGGCTGAAATGCCCCTGTCAATCGCCTCCTGGATGTGAGGTTTGGAGAGAAGTTCGCTTGCGGTGCAGCGCGGATTTTTGGTCTGGTATCCGGCGGCGCGGACTGCTTCAGCGCCGTTCATGCTGACGAGGTAGCTCTCCACGAACAGCTTTTGCCTTCCCGTGAGCGGCGCAGGCTTACGGGGCTTAGGCGTTTTCTTCACCCGGATTCTCCACGGGACGCGAGGAAGCTGCCTCCATCTCAAGAGTTATTCTGTTGGCGAAGGTCAATATTTTTTTGGTATCCACGCGCATTTCCATCGTCTCATGGATTTTTCCGCAAGTGAGACACGCCCGCACACGGGTTATATGGCGGCTGAAGGAACTCGTGTTGCGAACGCATGTGGTAGCGTGCCCGCAATATGGACACTCGTATCCTTCTTCTCTCATTTATTTTCTTCCTTCCGCTGCCGCTGTAATAGTTCCGATTTTTGCCTGGTACACTGTTTTAGCTGGAACTCCAAAAGGTGGATACGCTCCCTCAAGGAGTCATTCTCGCACGAGAGGCAAAGCCCTGTTTTGGAGCTTACAAGCAGCCGCCTTTGGCAAGATTTGCACTTATCAATTACGCCCCTTGGTGCCGCCATAACGCCCTCCTATTGCACCATCCGCGGATAAAGAAAGGCCAGCAGGATCGCCGCGCCCGCGAGCATCGTAGCGACTGGCAAAAGACGAGTGCCGGGCGAGGTGAAGCCGCAGCGCCCCCGGCGCAGTTTGGCAGGCACAAGGCCGAGCCTGCTGAAAAATCCCCACTCCCAGCAGGCGCACCCTTCGCCAAGACAGCGTGAGGGATACGATTGCTGCCCCTGATCCTGGGAGCCGGGGGCGTAGAGTATGACCCGGTTGAAGGCCCCGCATTTCAGGACATCAAGCTGCGGCCTGTCGGAGCCATGCTGGACGGAAATACGCCCCATTGGGCACCAGACCTCCCCGGCCGTTATTTCTTTCACTTGGCCTCCTCGGCGCGCTCGCGGCGGGTCTCTGTGGAATGGAGAATGGATTTTATGTCGCGCTTCATCTCGGAGAAGTCCTCGCGCAGCCCGCTCAAGGTAGTTTCAAGGCGCACCAGTCGCCGTTCATGGTCTTCAAGGCGCATGAAGGCCTGTGCGTTGGCGCCCTTCATTCCCTTGGAGTCTTCCTTGATTGTGGCTTCATGCTTCGCCACGGCGGTTTCAAGAGCGGAAATCCGCAAAACCAACTCCACTGTGAGCTTGTTCGTGGCAATCGCTGCACTGCCAATGCCTACGACAATGGCGACAATAACCCCTATGGCAGCCCCTATGAGAATAGTCTTGATAGGGCTTTCCCTGACATCCATCGCGTCATTGCGCCGGGCTTCACTGCTCACCGCTTCCCAACCTCCGACTTGCCAAGCCCGTTGGGCGTGGCGTGGTAAAGCAGGCCTCGCGGTTCTGGTCGCTCCGGGATGTGCCGTACCAGAAGGACAGAATCATCACGGCCATGGTGTCCACAGTCCCCATGACTCGGCCCACGAGTTCGCCGCTGATGCCATCGGCGAACCCGCAAAAAAGCAGGGTTCCTTCCAGGCCGAAGGCCACCACGAACAGGAAGATCGAAAGCCAGAAAAGCCGCGTCCTGTCACCGCCGTCCACGGACGCCTGCCGGGCGCTCACGCGGTCGGCCACTTCGGCCTCGATCTGGGCGGTTTTCCATTTCAGGATGTCGGCCCGGTGCTGGACTTCCAATTCTTTGAGCCGAACCATCACCTGCGGGTCGCGCTTGATTTCCTGCATGACGGCGGCGGGGTCGTCATCGCAGCCGAGGCATGAGGCGATCAGAGAGGCCGCGCCCCCCGCTGCTGCGCCGATGGGGCCACCGAGGATGGTTCCGAGGATGGGGGCCGCTTTGGAAATCGCGTTGCCAACGTCCTTCCATTCCATCACGCCACCCCCTGCGCTTCTGCACCACGCGCCAGGCTTTGCACGGTATCGGCAATGAGCTTCCGGCAATCGGCGGTGCGGTTGAGCCAGCCCTTGAGGAAGACTGCGGACTTCGGCTTGGCCTTCGCCAGCCTGCGATACCAGTCCTCGCGCCGGTCGAGGTAGGCGTACACGAGGTCGGCTTCCCGGCCCATGCTGGCGAGGTTGTTGCTGTACGAGCGGGTGAGGGGGCCAACATTGGCCGCCAGCTTCCTGATGGCGTAGGGGCAAAGCACGTTGATGCCTTCCTGCAAGACGATGGCGGCGCGCCCGGCCCCGGCATTGACCGCGAGGTCGTAGAAGGCCATTGCCACCAGCGGGGGCAGTTGCGGCGCACGGGGAAGCTCCCAGAAGTGCTTGCGGAAGATTTGCCTGGCGGTCGCCCTGGTGATGGCGAGAACATCATCCCGGTCGATGTCACAGTCACCGTCAATGTCGCCTTCCACGAGGCCCAGCCCCTTGAGAAACATCAGGCTGACGCCGTACATGGTGACGCCGCCGGGATCGCTGGGGTGATCGAAATAGCCTCCCTCCCACTTGGCAACATGGGCATGGGCGAGTTCAAAGGCCTTCTCATGGCAAAGCACGGTCATGCTCTCCTCCCTGGGCTGATTGTCGTCCTTTGCCAAGCAATCGCGGATGATTCCACAGGCCGCAAGAAATTACCTTGCAGATATAATATATTTAGATTCTCCGAGCTTTTTTTGCTCTTTCCTGCCGTGGAGGCGGAAAAACGATGTATGGGTTTGTATGGCCCCATATTTCCCTCTAGGCGGTTGTCCGCGCCACTATGGCGGGAATTTTTGCCGCCAGATGTACAAGTACCCGAAAATGGCACTGCGACGCCAGAAAACCCGCATTTGCACGGTAGGTTTTCATGCTTCCTGCTCCGCCTTCTCAATCCCGCAGGGGTAAAACCGTTCAAATTCCCATGCCCCGGTGTCCTTGTTTCGCTGGACGGCCACAAAGCCAAAGCAGGGAAACTCCTGGGCGGCTATCTTGATCTTGGCCCTGGCATCGTCGCGCCAAAATCCCTTGGTCTCGTGAAATTCTGCCGATCCATCCGCGCGCACCACGAAGAAGTCAGGCAGGTACGTTGTTTTCCGCGCCAGTGTGAGGCGGACGCGCTCAAACATCCAAAACAGGATTTTCCCGGAGGAGAGCAGCCCCTCCAGATATTGCGCGTATGCGGCTTCCAAGCCGTTTGGAATGCCCTCGGTATGGTACGTCTGCCCTTTTGCTGGCACCCTGCATGATGCCCGCTTCCCGGCAGATGGTTCCTGGTTCCCGGTGAACTTGATTGCCCTTTCGGCGAGCATCGCTGGTGTGACCTTCGTCAGATCAAGGCCTCGGAGTGCTTTCGCAGGGATTACCAAGGTACCAGTCGCTTTGGGGTTCCTGTCAGTTTTTTCGGCGTTTCCCATTACTCCTCCAATGCCTTCTCTGGCTTCGCACCGACTCCGAGCCTGCGGCTCTCCAGGAGTTCCAGGACAGCGGACGCCCCGCGTTCAAGGGCATCCACCTTGCCGTGGGCCTACGTCCAGAGTTCGAGGAAGTCACGGCGCTTGAAATCAAGATACCGTTCCTCCCATGCGCCTACAGCGGCCCAGCCGCCCATCATGCGAACCACACAGGCGGTTGTGGCGTGAACCCGCTCCGGCTGCCGGTAGAGCAGGCCTTTCGAGACCTGATCCATCTGCCATGCCCATTCGGCGTTGGCCTGTAGGCCGATTCCCTTCTGCCCATCGCCGGACGTGCCTTCGATTGCTTCCCGGAGAACGGCGAAGGGCGGCATGGTCTTGTAAACGTAGGTGCCGATGACTCGCACGGCTCCTGTCTCAACCTGTTCCGGCGTATAGCGTTCAAGCAGACGCAGCCACATTCGCAGCAGGGTAGGAGATAGAACAACGCCGAAGTTTTCGGCTATCCCGGAAATGGCGTAGGCTTTGCGTTCTTGGCTAGTAGCCTCCATCAGCGCCCCCCGATTCTGCCTGCAATACCTCATGCACGGTTTTCATGTTCTTTTCCGCCAGGCTGGAAGCGGATGCCGGAGCCTGTGGCGAAGATCGGGAGCGTGGTTCCATGCGCCACCACTGCTCCTTGAGAAATTTTGCAAGACCGGGAGCTTTTCCGGCCCGCCATTGCGCGTCATTGCCCGACAGGGCGTCGAGCGCATGGAAAACCTGAGCAAGGCCCGGCCATTGGCGTGATTTTTTCAGAGCCTTGTATTCTTCAAAGCCTGCAAGTGGAGCCTCTTTCCTGCCGGATTGGTCGTATGCTTCCCGCAGTTGGAGAAATTCAAGGCTTGCTTCTCCAACACCACCCCCTTCTGGCACGGTCTGTGCTACGCGCGCGTCTTGGTATTTACTTAAGCTTTCATAGGGGGGGTATTTAATATTCTTATTTTCTCTTATCTCTTCTCTATCCGTTTCATGCGTTTCATCCATGCCGCAGGGCGTTTCAGCCGTTTCAAGCTGCGATGAAACGCTTTCGTGTGTTTCATGCGTTTCATTTGCGTTTCGCTGTGTTTCATGCGTTTCATCCATGCCGCAGGGCGTTTCGCTGTTCTCCGCCTCGTTCCGCTGTCTTTCCCGAAAACGCCGAACTCGTGGCGTTGAATTCGGCCTGGCAGATTTTTCTCCTGAATCTTGCCGCTCTTCCCATTTGCAAATGCGGTCTCCTTCGATGAGGCCCTTGGACTGCATCGCCTCCACGATGTCACAGGCCGCCCCATCGGGCATTCCCATAATCACATCTGCCGCCTCGCAATCGAAGCCTGCGATGCTGCCGCGGTCATCCGCTTCGCTCGCGCGTTCGAGGAGCATTGCCCAAACAGCGATAACAAAACCCATTGGCTGGTTTGCCTTCCGAGCCACGACATGAAACTTGGGGGCGTTCGACGCCCCTCCAAACCATTTGAACCACTCCATCAGGCAAATCTCCGCTTGGATATTGGCCCAAAAAGCTGCATGATGCTGCTCTGGAAATTTGAAAACGGGGTATCCACATGAAAGTCATTTGCGAAAACTGTGGACGTGAACACGAGATCAAATGCAAGGCATTGTTCTGGCGTTGTGCCTTTACCGATGACTTGGACCCTGAGCGCAAAAGCTACACTCACGAAGCGGTCTGGGAAGGCTGTTGCGAGTGCGATGATTTTGACATGAAAGTGACGTTTACTACTGAGGAAACGCCGGAGAAAAAGCTGATTCCTTCCCCTCCCTTTTTCGAAGGGTGCAAGCCCTTGAATCCGGCGGATAACTGCGTCTGCCCCCAGCCCTACGATGAAGACGTGGAACATTCCTACTGGTTTCAGATCCACGGGATGCGCGACTGACGCGCCAGGACGGCTTGACTTTTTCGTCAGGGCGCGGTTAGCGTAGCTCCTGACGGTGCTCAAAACACCGAAAGGCGGCCACGCCAACCCGAAAGCATTGGCTTTTTTTGCGCCCTTTTTCCGTTGCCACCCGGAAAATTTGGGTAAATCTGCTATTGTTTGCCGGGTGTGGGCGAAATACAATACCCGTGAGGGGAAATAGTCCGCAGCTCCTTTCGCTGTTTTGAGCGCCCGGCATCTCCTATTCTGGGGGATACCGCAAACGGCCCTCAAAAGGCTGAAAGGAGTTTCCCCATGTCCCAGGTTTTCGCCTTCAATTCCCGCCAGATTCGTACCTTCACCGAAAACGCTGAAATTTGGTTCGCCGCCGTTGATGTGTGCCGTGCCCTCGGCCTGACGTGGAGTGGCGCAACACTCAAGGCAATCCCGAAGGGCTGGCAAAGGATGTTGAAATTCAACACCCCTTCCGGCCGTCAAGGATTTAAAGCCATCTCCGAACCAGCCGTGTACAAGCTGGCCTTCCGCTCCAACAAGCCCGAGGCCGATGCCTTCACCAACTGGGTAGCATCCGAGGTGCTCCCGGCCATTCGCAAGACTGGCAAATTCGAGGGCGCGCCGCGACCGCGCTCTTCCCGCAAGGCGTTGCCCGCGGCGGAGCAGCTTGCCATGCCCGAGCCGGGCAAGGACAAGTTTGAAGCCTACATCGAGCAGGTCGAGGCGTTCAGGGCGCGTACCACGGAAGAAATCAGCCGCCTGCTGAAAGATGGGCTGGGTCTGGTGGACGTTTACAAATTCGGCCCGGAGGGCATCAGAGGCTTTTCCAGTATCTTCCATAACTGGCTCCATGAAGTAGCCGTCTCGCCAAGTCCCCTTGTGGCCTCTTACTGGAACATGGAGCGGGCGATAGTGTATTCCCCTCTGCATCTTATCAGGGAGATGGAAAAAATCCTGCCTGACTGCCTGCACAGGTAGGGGACTTACGCTGCGCCTGGGTTGACATTTCATCACGAAACCTAGAGCAGATTACCTTTGACTTTTTATGAAAGCCAAAGGTGGCATTCAGGCGAAAAACGCGGTTTTCGCCTGAATGCACGCCGCGTTGCGGCGGCTGCCGCTTTCGCGTCAGCAGAGCATTTTCAAAGTGAAAATGCTCTAGCATAGTGACCTCACAAGTTTTGTTTGGGCAGTTGCCCGCTTTGGCCCCGGTTCCCCCACCGGGGCTTTTTTGTGTTACTGGTTCACCGCGTTCTTGAGCGAGCCCGCCACGCGCAGGCGCACCACCTTGCAGGCGGGAATGGTGATTGCTGCCCCGGTGCGAGGGTTGCGGCCCTTGCGCGCCTTGCGGGTTTTCACTTCCAGCATCCCGATGCCGGGCAGTGGCACACAGCCTCCCAAGACAAGTTCTCTGACCACGATGCGATCAAGTGTCTTGAGCATGGCTTCCACGTCAGCCGTGGTGAACTTTTGGCCGATGGGTGTCTGCCTTTTGATTGTTTCAATCAGTTCTGCCTTGGTCATTGTGATCCCCCCTTGTACGTTTGTGACATGGCCGTGTGCTGGGCCATGAGTCTTTTTCTGGTTCGATTATCCATATACTGCCCCTGATTTTTGGCGTTACACCTGTTTCTTTGCCTTCCGGCACTCGAGGGCCTGCCACGCCACGGATGCGGCCTCGATGCCGCTGCAAAGCGAGAGGTAGCGGAGCGTCGCGCGTTGCCTTCTTGATGTTTGAGTGGCAGGAAGGGCGATCATGCCATCGCCTCCATTGCGTCCCATAAAGACACCTGCCGGGGGCCGCGTGGGCGCGCTGCGCCTATGCGGTTTTCGGCCATGGCCACATAATCGGGGTTGATCTCAATGCCGATGAAGCGGTGCCCTTCCTCAATACACACCTGGCCTACCGTGCCGGAGCCGCAAAAAGGATCGAGGACAAAGCCGCCCGCAGGGCATCCGGCGAGGACGCAGGGCCGGATAAGATCCGGCGGAAAGGTCGCAAAATGCGCTTCTGCGTATGGCCGCGTGGGGAGCACATCTCGCGCATCCCCGCAAAGAATATGGCCATGACAGGCAGACATGCCTATGCGTCCTTGTCCCGACGGACCATCGCCGCAGTCTGACGGAGGTCAAGCAGTGCGCCCTCAAGTCGGGCCAGCACGGTTTCATACTTGACCGCGCCGCGCTTGAAATCCTGAACCGCCTCATGGAAAGCCACGACTGCGGGATAGTCCTGGAGCATCTCCGCTTCCACGGTGGGCGCGTCCGGTGTGATGCCGGCAAGGTTTGCGAGGCTGTAGCCAAACAGGGAAGCCATGTACCGAAGCGGTTCGACATTGCCGGTGATTTCCATGCAGGCCATGAAATCCCTGACCTTTAATTTGCCCTGGCTTGTCGGGTTCGGGTTCAGGTCCGCATAAAACGTGGATTCCGAACGCGCCGCGTCGCCTTCCCTTTCGCGGATTGCGGCGAAGACTGCCCGAAGTCCGCCCGGATACTGTGCGCAGGCCTGGTTTGTGAGTCTTGTGACGCTCTGTGAGGGGCTTTCCATCTTGTGATTCCCTCCAGTTATCTTGTCGCCTACTGTAACGACATGGAAATTTGCTGTGTGTTTGCGCTTGTCACGCTCCGAAGCACAAAAAAGGGCTTCTCTGCGCTGGTACGGACTACGGCACCAAAGCACATCATCTAGCGACGATACACCACCTCGCAGGGCTACCGACGCCCGATGAATTGCAGGCCGTAGCAATGTCGGCGGCACGGCACCTTATGCTCTGCAACAGAGAATGAGTGGGGTCATGCGGACTCCGCACCTTTTTGAGTGGATGTTTCTCCTGAGGGCACAACATCAGAGAGCCGTTTCATGGCTGCCCGAAGGCGATCCGCGTTTTCTGACCGCATATCGCGGCGTGAGCCCGAAAGAACACGGGTCAAGATAACCGGGTTAATTCCGGCTTCCAGGGCCAGCTTGCGGGCGGAAAGTCCCGACAGCGCCAGAAACTCTCTGGCTTCGATAGCAATAGGGGTGTTCTTCATGGGAGGATAGTGCCAAAAGTAAACACGAAATGCAAGTGAGTATAAGTGGCCTCAAGACAAAAATGAGTACAAAGGGTAGCATCAAGGACATGAGCAAATTTTTAAATGATGTCATGGCCGCTCTGCGGAGTGGGGTCTCTCTGTATGGTAGCGCACGGAAACTCGCCATGGCCGTGAACATGAACCCGTCCACGCTTACGAAATGGCTGACCGACAAGGAAAATCAGGCCCAAAGGTCGCCGAATATTCGGGAAATCGGGCCGATTATGGATATTCTCGGCGTGTCTGTTGTGATTGATTCGGGAGGGAGAGGCGGACAGGATGAAAGGCCGAATTTCGCAAAATTAAACAAGGAACTAGCCGCACTACGCAAGGAAAACGCCGAGTTGCGCAAAAAATTGGAAATTGAAGAGGCTGTTTCGGCTAGGCTTCAAGACACTCTGGCATACAGAAACAAGCCAATAGACGCACAGTCGGACGAAGCCCGGTAAAATAAAAGTTGCGCGTAGTCAGGATAGAAAAGCAGAAGTCAGGTTGCACGATTATTTATATTGAATAATCTCTTCCAACCCTTTGACACAGTTACACAAAATTTTCTGCATATATGCGGCGTAGTTTGGTGAAATTTTGTGACTTTCTCTTACACCTCTCAAGTATAGATAAAGCTGATACGGTGTTATAAATTTTTGCGTTATATTTTTACATTTTCCGATATGCTCTTTGCAAAGAACATGGGTATCCCCAAAAATCATAAGTTTTTTTTCCAATGATAATTGCACAGAATATGTATCGTGAGTCATGACGACATCTTCCTTTCTTCCGCATACCTCACAGCCATAAGACAAACTGCCAACGCTATCCGGGTTTCCCAGAACAAAATCCAGCAACGGTTTCTGGCGAAGAATATCGGCATTCAGTGCCCTTATCCCATAGAGAATACACGCCTCATATTCGATCCTGCATCCCCGCGCCTTTTCCCATCCCTCCATGAAATAGACGGCATCCACCGTGGACATCACCTGGAGCGCCTTTCCCAGACACCATAGGGCCTGATTTCCGTTTTCCGGCGGTGTGTCCGTGAAAACGGTATCCACCACCGCATGGCCCTCGTCTTCCAGTTTGGCGACGACCGTCGCCCTCCGTTCCCGAATTTCCTCCGCCGATAGCCCCTTCATGGGCTGAGAAATCATTATCCACACATCAAACCCCTTTATAGGATATAGTCCGTTGAAGAAAGACAGGGATTTTTTTATCAAAGATAAATACTTTTGGAAATATTTTTATTGACAAGAATGAGTACATTTGGAATTATAACTTTGCCAACCGGGAAAAGGCGGCGAACACAGCCCCACGGGGTCAAGTAGCCACAAGCCTGAGCCCGGAAGGCGACCACCTGGGGCAGGATTCCAGAGGCCCGAACGACACACGGCCCATGCGGCACGGTGGATCAGTAGAACACCGCGAGAGAAGCCCGGAAAGGTGGGAAGAGCAGACCAGACAATCGACCCCTGAGAAGGCCCCGTTACCAGCTCCGTTGTACCCACGCACAAGCGCGGCAGGGCGGGGCAGGGCAAGGCCGGAGGGAAGCGCACTCAGAAGATGTGCGCCACGGCTGGACGACATAAGGATCAGGCCGTGAAACAGGACACAAATTTCCTTTGTCCGAATTATGCCGCGCATACATCCGGCTTGAACGCTGGAATAACGCGGCAAGATAGAGACATCTCAGTTTGCCCTCTCAACCCGGCAGCCCTGCGCTGCCTTCATCATACCGCCCCGGACTCCGGTCGGGGGCGGGATTGATGAAGAATTACCCAACGAAGGAGCATCTATGAAAATCCTCGTTCATAAAGAGACGTTCGCCGGAGACATATTAACCACATATAACCTCGACACTCCCGCAGCAATGCGGGATTTTTTGTCTCAACTGACCACGCAGGACGGCTTTGCGGACAGCGGGCCTATCGTGAGCATGAGCGCGGACACGGCTTACATGCTGGCCGCTCTGGCCGCACGCCAAGAAAACCTGCCGCGCACCGGGGAGGAACGCCGGGGCGCACGAAAAGCATACGGGAGGCAGTCATGTTTGAAGCCGCGCTGCGCGAACTCTCGCCGAGGCATAACACGCGCGGCTGGCTGCGGGCCGTCGGCATCGCTCTGGTGCTGGCGGCCCTCAATTTTCTGGAGGCTGTGACATGGCCGTACTGACCCATTTCAGATCCGCACGCCGCCGCATTATCGGCGTGCTGCCCATGCCTGACGGTACACGCGAGTCTTTTACAGGCCGCACTATGGCTCAGGTGTTGCGTCAATGGCAGCAGGCATTGGCCGGGAGGAAACATGAGACCAGAACGCGACATTGTTGATCGTATCCGGCGCTCGCTCCGGGCGCGCCTGGCCGAGGCCCAGCGCCGGCGCGACACGGCCAGCGCCTATATGCGCGAGCGATACCATAGCCTGCGCGCCGCCGGGATCTGCGTCCGATGCAAACAGCGTGATGCCCTCCCCGGCATGACGCTCTGCATGGACTGCCGCCTCTGGAACAATCAGCGCCGCAGCGGCGCGTCCACGGCCCCGCGCTCGCCGTACAGGGACGGGAGGAGGAAACAATGAAAAACGCCCGCGATGCAAATGGCTTCGGAACCAGATCCTGACATTCACACGCGACATGCAAGGAGACAGACATGAATAACAACCGGCAAAACGGAACCAACGCCCCCGCGCCATCCCTTGAGGCACAGGCCAGGGCCGCCTTTGAGCGTGTGCGCGCGGCCTGCCCGGAAGACGGCGCCGTCCTTGGGCGGTACCTGGCGGCGATACATCAGAAAAACATCATCGCCCTGGGAAACGGCGAGGCTTTCGCACTTACGGACGCGGAAGGCCGCAGCATCAAGGCTACCAAACGCACGGTACGCCTGAGCGCGAAAAACGGCGGTCTGACGCAACCCGTTTTCCGGGGGCCCTATGTCATATCCGCGCCGGGCTACTCCATGCTGGCGCACGCGGCCGGGGCCGTTGTCATGAACGCCCCCACTGTCACCGTTGACGGCATACAGCAGCAGAACCCCTATGTGCGCCGTGGGCCGGACGGCGCCATCATTGAGGTGCATTGCCGGGCCATGGCCTTCCGCTACAACGAAAACGGCCAACCCATGGTCAGCGACCGGACCACGATTTTCGACACGGCGACATACGCATTGGCCGATATGGTGGGCAAGGCCAAGAGGGCAAAGGACGCTTTCAAGCTCCTGCCCGCCGCCATCCCCGCCCCGAAGCCGGCGGAAGACTGGGCCTGCTATCGTGTGGATGAAGCCGTCAATCTGTGGATGAGGATCTCCCACGAAGAGGTCATCAGCTTTCTTGGGCAGGTTTTGAACCGTAAGAAAAAGGCCCTGGAGTTCGCGCAGACTTTCGCGCAGCGCAATGCCCTCAAGCATCTGTTCGGCATCGCCGTGGTTCCGGGTCAGGCCAACGGCCCCATCAGCGTCTGGGATGTGCCGGTGGTCTGCTGGGCTCCGAGCGACGGCGGCCTCATCCGCTTCGATACCGCCCGTTACGCAGCCTCCACACAAATTATTGAGGCACTGACCGAAGGCAAGCCCGTAGCCCTGCCTGAAGCGCAACAACCCATTGTCATTTCCCGTGGCGCCGACGAAGTGCGCGGAGCGGATATGGATGAGGAGGCCGACCCCCTGGAAAATCCCGACCGCTACGAAAGCCAGGAATCGGGAACGGTGATGTCTCCCCCCATGGAAGAGCCCGCCGTGCCCATGCCGGAGAGGGAACAGCTTCGGGAAGAGCCCGCCCCGGACTGGACGGCGGAGGAACTTGCGGCATGGAAAAATCTCCAGGTCGCCCGCGAGGAATTTCCCGCCGAATACGAAGATGCCCTGGCGAACTGTGGCCTGAGAGATGAGGAGGTCAATCCCGGCAACGCGGCCGAAATCAACCGCGCCATCAGCGCCATGCTTGACGCCGGATAGGGGGACACGATGATCACCCGCATTTTTGCTCAGGGCTTCAAGGGATTGGATTTTGACCAGCCCCTTGCGCTCCGCACGCTGCTCATGGGGCGCGTCGGGAGCGGCAAAAGCTCACGTTCCCTCGCGCTGACCCTGCTGGCGGCAGGAGGGCTCCCCGGAACCGGAATTGCCCGTACCAACGCCGAAATCTTCAAGGCCGTGGGCGGCGGCGATACTCTGACCGTGGGCATTGAAATTGATGGTGGCACAACCCTGGAGCGCGTCTACAGGCTCAAAAAGGACGGCACCGTAAGCTGTGACTGCCGCGTCGATGGAGAGCGCATTTCCAAAAATCTTTTTGAGGTGGAACTTGACCGCCAGGGCATCAGCATCGCGGACGTGGCCGGTTTTCTGGCGCTTTCCAACGCCAAAAAGGTGGACGAATTGTTCCGTCTGTTCCCTCCGGCAGGGGATGTGCGGGGACTTGGCGCAGCCATTACCCGCGCCAAAGAACGCATTTCAGAACTCGAAAGCGCGATCAAGGGCAAGGAGCAATCCTGCCGGAGCATCACCGAATCCCTTGCAAGTTTGAACCTACCTTCCGGCACCCTGCCGGAAGTGCAGGCCGCAATCGCCACGGTCGAGAGGGAATACCAGGAGGCCCGCGACGACATGGTGCGGGAACAGGCGCGCCTGGAGCATGAGGCCGCGGCCTGCGCAGCCAGGGAGCAACGGGCCGGGGAACCGACCGAAGCAGCGGCACGGCGTCAGCCGCCCCTTCCTTTCTCGCTCTCCGGCCAGGAACTCTCCCGCGCCCGCCAGAATGGTGCGCAGGTTCAAGCCCCTCCCATGAACACGGAAGTCCTCGCTCTTGAGCGCGTTTTGTCCGCGCTGGAGCGGGCCGGGTGTGACGGATGCGCCGCGCGGATGGTGCTCAAGCGTGAAATCAAATTGCTTCGGACCGCACAGGAGGCCGTCAATGGATAGCTCACTGCAAATCATGGAACAGCGGGTTTCCGGACTTCGGACTCGGCTGGATGCGTTACGGGCCGACGAGCGCCTTTTCCAACGCGCGGCCGGCCTCAGGACGCAACTGGAAAAGGACCGCGCGGCGGTGTTGGAGCTGGCGTCCGCGCTGGAAGCGGAAAAGAAGACGCTGGACGACCTGCGCAACAAAAAGGCGGCGGCCATGCAGGCCACGGCCACGGCCATTGCGGAAAAAATGGGCCAGGTGCTGCCCCACGGGCGCGCGGAATTTCGCGTTGACGATGAAGGCGACGTGTTTCTTGGCTGGGAAATTCCGGGCCACGGGGTTGTGCCCTACGGGGGCCTCTCTGGCGGCCAGCGTGTGATGTTCGAGAGCGCGCTTGCCTATGCGCTGGTGCCGCAAGGGCAGAAAAATCCGGTCATCCTCATTGAGGGAGCGGAACTCGGCCAGGAAATCGGGCTGCTGCTGGAGAGCGTCGCCACGTCCAATGTGGACACGCAGATTATCGCCTGCACCTGCCACGAACTGGCCTCCATCAGCGACGGGTGGACTGCGGTGCATGTTGTGGAGGCCGCCCGATGACTCACCCCGCACTGAACCAGGAACAACAGGCCGCCGTGCTGGCGCGGGAAAAAAATGTGCTGGTACTGGCCGGGGCCGGAAGCGGCAAGACGCGCGCGCTGGTGGAGCGCGTAGCGTGGCTCATGGAACAGGGCGCGAGCGGCCATGAGATCGTTTGCGCCACCTTCACCCGCGCCGCTGCCGGGGAAATGCGGGCGCGGCTCGAAGCCCGCGTCGGCAGAGAGGCCCGTAAGGTCACGGTGTCCACCTTTCACGGCCTAGGTCTGGGCCTGCTGAAAAAATACGGCCATCACATCGGCCTGCGCTACGGCAATCTGACCGTCTACACCCCGCTGGAAACGGACACCCTGATCCGGCTCTGCGGCGAGCAGCTCGGTCTGTACGCCAGGGGCAAATGGAAGCACGGCAAAAAGGCCCTGGATGACATGTTTGCCGTCTTGGAGCGAAGCGGAGAAAAAATCGGGACAGCGCACCCGTACTATCCCGTGTTACAGGCATTTGAGGCTGCCTGCCGTCAGAACAACGCCATGCCCTATTATGGGCTGATTCACGGGCTTGTGGAACTGGCTGAAGCCGGCAAGGTCAGAGAGTTCACCAACTGGAAATACCTGCTGGTGGATGAAGTCCAGGATCTGGACCCGATGCAGTGGCGTGCTCTGAAAGCCATCACGGAACACACGGACGGCGCTGAATTGTACGCCGTGGGCGACCTTTCACAGTCCATTTACGGATTTCGCGGGGCTGTTCCTGCCCACCTGCAACATCTGATGGATGCCGGCGCGTTGACCGTCTACGAGCTGCGCAACAACTACCGCAGCGCCCCGGACATAGTATCCGCCGCAAACTGCCTGATCCGCCACAACACCAGCCACCGGGCGCTTGTCATGCGGGCCATGCGGGATGACGCGCCCCACGCTCTGGCAATCATTCCGAACGCGGACAGTTCCCGACTGGCCGATATTCTCGCCGCCCGGCATGGATGGCCGTATCCTCCCGTTGTTCTCTGCCGCAACAACCGGATGCTGGACAGACTCAGTGAGGAGCTGACCGCCCGCGACGTGCCGCACAAGCGGATCGGCAGGCGCGCCACGGCCCTGCACAGCCCGCTTTTCGTCAAGGCCAACGCGGCGTTGAAGTGCATCGTCAATCCCTTTGACGAAACGGCCTTCCTGCTGGCTCATGCGGGCCTCGGCCTGGATGCGGGCGCATACGCGAACATCCGCCTGCGGGCTGCGGAAGAAGGAAAATCCTGTTTTGAAGCCTACCGGGACGACCTGAACGCGGACATTCTGGAAGCTATGCCCTCGGCAAGCAGCACAGTGAACGAGGCCCTCGACTGGTTTGGTTCGGACGGATACCAGTTCGACCCGCTGGACGGATACGGCCCGGAATACTGCCAGTGGCTGGAACTCTACGCCGCTCAATATCCCACCGCCACCATCACAGACTACCTCGACTGGCTGGCCCTGGTGGATGTGCAGGACGAAATGCCCGCCAGGGACGAAGAACCGCGCATCCTGCTCATGACCTGCCACGCCGCCAAGGGGCTGGAGTTCCCCGCCGTCATCATCGCCGGATGCAATGAGGGCGTTCTGCCGGGCCGGCAGGCTCTCACCGCCGAAACGAAAGGCGACACGGCGGCCATCGAGGATGAACGCCGCCTCATGTATGTGGCCGTCACCCGCGCCAAAGACCGCCTCATTCTGGCCGTCAGGCCGGAAAAGGAAGGTAAGGAAGGCGCCGGCGAACGTCCATCCCGGTTCATCGCGGAATCAGGCTTGAGCAGCCAAAAACAGGAGCATCCCCATGTCCCATGACGATATGATCACCATCCACGCCGACATCCTGCAACTGACCAACTCCGCCGTACTGGTGAAATGCGAAGGCGAGGACGTCTCCGACCCGCGCCCCTGCTCTATAAAAAAACACGAGGTAGATATGAGCGGAAATACAGCCGAGCCCAACTATGACATTGCTTGCACCGTCTGTGGGCAAAAGCCCACGGTGGACATTGTTGCCCTCAACGGCAGCATTGAACACACCGC